>CAIXAQ010000455.1 GCA_903917425.1 uncultured Bacteroidales bacterium | reverse complement strand
TAATTGGAATGGCCAACTATAATAAGAACATATTTGTCGGCACAGGTGGAAAAGAAGGCATAAATAAAAGCCATTTCCTCGGTGCCGCCTATGGAATGGAACGAATTATGGGACGGGCTGATAACCCGGTACGGAAAGTTCTCAATTATGCTTCCGAACATTTTGCATTGCATTTGCCAATCGTTTACGTTCACACCGTAGTAGGTCGTGCCGGGAATGGCGAAATGGCAGTAAAAGGTTTGTTTATCGGCAACGATAGCGAGTGTTTTAATAAAGCAGCTGAACTATCTCTGAAAGTGAACTTCGAATTGCTTGACGAACCACTCGGGAAAGTTGTTGTTTACCTCGATCCTTCTGAGTTTAAAAGTACCTGGTTAGGAAATAAAAGCATTTACCGTACGCGTATGGCTCTTGCTAATGACGGGGAATTGATTGTTCTCGCTCCCGGGTTGAAAGAGTTTGGTGAAGACAAGGAAATTGACAGGCTGATCCGTAAATATGGCTATCTCACCACTCCTGAAATACTTGAACTGGTCAAAAATAATCTCGAGCTTCGCGAAAACCTGAGTGCCGCCGCTCATCTTATTCATGGCTCACACGAAAACAGGTTCAAAGTAACTTATTGCCCCGGAAAGCTTACCCGTGAAGAAATTGAAAGTGTAAATTTCAACTTTGGCAATCTGGATGAAATGATTAAAAAATATGACCCTGCAAAACTCAAAGATGGATTTAACTTGGTGGACGGAGAAAAAATATTTTTTATTTCCAACCCGGCTCTCGGATTATGGGCTTGGAAAAAACGTTTTTAGTATCTGCATGCCTAAAGGGTGTCCTGCACTCAATGATATTAGTAAAATAGTGTAAAACGTAATAAAACCCAAAGAATAGTATGAATAAATTAGCAGACATTGGATTGGTTGGATTAGCTGTAATGGGCGAGAATCTTATACTGAACATGGAAAGCAAGGGATTTACCGTGGCCGTTTTCAACCGCTCAACCGACAAAGTGGACCACTTTGTAAATGGGAGAGGCAAAGGCAAAAATATCATTGGAACCCACTCCATTGAAGAGCTGGTTAAAAATCTGGAACGCCCCAGAAAAGTAATGTTAATGGTTAAAGCAGGCAAGGCTGTGGATGATTTCATCGAATTGCTTTTGCCTTACCTGGAAGCAGGCGATATTATAATTGATGGCGGAAACACACTTTTCACAGATACGGATCGTCGTACAAAATATGTTGAAAGTAAAGGGCTTCTATATATCGGAACCGGTGTTTCAGGTGGTGAAGAAGGAGCTTTGTTGGGACCATCAATTATGCCGGGAGGTTCAAAAGCAGCATGGCCTTTCGTAAAGCCGGTTTTCCAGGCAATCGCTGCCAAAGTGGATAACGGCACTCCTTGCTGCGACTGGGTAGGTGAAGGCGGAGCAGGTCATTTTGTGAAAATGGTGCATAATGGCATTGAATACGGCGATATGCAGCTTATTTGCGAAGCATACCAGATTATGCGCGATCTGCTGGGAATGTCGGCCGATGAAATGCATACCGTTTTTAAAGATTGGAATGAAAGCGAACTCGATAGTTACCTGATTGAAATAACCCGCGATATTTTGGCTGTTAAAGATACTGACGGACAACCTCTTATTGATAAAATTGTGGATACAGCAGGTCAGAAAGGAACCGGCAAATGGACCGCCGTTACTGCTCTCGATCTGGGTATTCCTTTAACATTGATTGGTGAAGCGGTATTTTCACGCTGCTTATCAGCCATCAAAGACGAACGCGTTGCTGCTTCAAAAATTCTGTCAGGGCCGAAACCATCGTTTGCCGGAGATAAGGCCCAATTTATCGGATACCTGAAACAAGCAGTGTATGCTTCTAAAGTAATATCGTATGCCCAGGGTTACAGCCTGATGCGTGCAGCCGCCGATGAGTACAAATGGGATTTGAATTATGGCGGAATCGCTCTGATGTGGCGCGGTGGTTGCATTATCCGTTCTGTATTCCTCAACAAAATAAAAGATGCCTTTGATCTTAATCCTGAGTTGGCCAACCTCCTGCTCGATCCTTTCTTCACCGAAACCATTTCAACCTCCCAGAACGGATGGCGCATGGTTGTAGCTGCTGCCCAGCTCAATGGAATTCCAATTCCGACATTATCAACTGCCTTGAATTATTACGATGGTTACCGTACCGAATTCCTCCCTGCAAATCTTTTACAGGCGCAGCGCGACTATTTTGGAGCTCATACCTACGAACGATTCGATCAGCCGCGCGGAAAGTTCTTCCACACCAACTGGACCGGGCGTGGTGGTGATACTTCTTCATCTACCTATAATGTGTAACTATATCAAAATCTGAATACCAGTTGGATCATCGGTACCTAAATTCAATCTGCACCAGACTCCTCTATCTACACACTTTAAACAAAACCTAATCAAAAAAATATGAAAGCATTTATGGACAAGGATTTTCTGCTTTATAACAATCAGGCTTCTGAACTGTATAATAAATTCGCAAAAAATCTACCTATAATTGATTACCATTGCCATCTAAATCCGAAGGATATTGCAGAGGATGTACAATTCGAAAACATAACTCAGGCATGGCTATATGGCGATCATTATAAATGGCGGGCCATGCGGGCCAATGGAATTGGTGAAGAGTTTTGTAGCGGTAATGCATCCGATTACGATAAGTTTTTGAAATGGGCCGAAACGGTTCCCTATACACTTCGTAATCCCTTGTATCATTGGACACATCTGGAGTTACAGCGCTATTTCGGAATCACTAAATTGTTAAATGCTGAAACTGCAGAGGAAATTTACCTTGAAGCATCCGCTAAACTTCGCACGAAAGAATTCTCCGTCAGGAACCTGCTTCTCAAAATGAATGTGAAACTTGTTTGCACCACGGATGATCCTATCGACTCACTCGAATACCATCAGAAAATCAAAAATGACGGTTTTGAAATCAAAGTGATTCCGGCGTGGCGCCCTGATAAGGCTATGTCTGTTGAAAATGCTGAGACGTACAATGAATATATTGCAAAATTAGAAGAAGCTTCAGGAGTCAGTATTTCTCAGTTTAGTGATCTCATTGCAGCGCTCAGCATACGGCACGATTATTTTCATAAAAATGGCTGCCGTTTATCTGATCATGGACTGGATACTTTTTATGCCGAAAAATTCAACGACAGTGAAATCAGAATGATTTTTGATAAAGTTCAGGGTGGCAAAGACCCAAACATGGATCAGGTCCGAAAGTTTAAATCTGCCATGCTCTATCATTTCTCAGTGATGGACCAGGAAGCGGGTTGGGTTCAGCAATTTCATGTCGGGCCTTTGAGGAACAATAATACATCCATGTTTAATAAAATTGGGCCGGATACAGGTTTCGATTCCATTGGCGATTTGCCGGTAGCTCAAAGTATGTCATCATTTCTGGATAGTCTCAATAAGGACAATAAACTGGCAAAAACTATTCTGTACAACCTGAATCCTGCTGATAATGAAGTATATGCCACCATGATAGGCAATTTCCAGGATGGCTCGGTACCCGGTAAAATCCAGTGGGGTGCCGCCTGGTGGTTCCTCGATCAGAAATCAGGCATAGAGCGCCATCTCGATGCATTATCTTCATTGGGTTTACTCAGCCGGTTTGTGGGCATGTTAACCGATTCGAGGAGTTTCCTTTCATTTCCCCGCCACGAGTATTTCCGCAGAACCCTGTGTAATTTACTTGGTAATGAAATGGTTAAAGGTGAAATTCCCGATAATATAGAGATGATTGGAGAAATGGCAGCTAATATCTGTTATCACAATGCCCGCAAGTATTTTCCGTTCTGGGAATAGGATGGGAACTGGGGGAATGGAAAATGGAAAATGGAAAATAGGAAATGGAAAATGGAAAATGGGGAAATAGGGAATAGATACATTGAATAATTGACCAACCGGGAAATCCATCCTGTATCAGATGATATAGCTAAACAGTAAAAACTAATTTCAAAATTACTAAAATATGAACAAGCCTCAGCAAGCCACGCCCAAAATCGGTAATTACCGATGGACCATCATTTCTCTTGTTTTCTTTGCCACCACGGTAAACTACCTCGACCGGCAGGTGATCAGCCTGTTAAAACCCATCCTCGAAAAGGAATTTTCGTGGACCGAGACTGATTATTCAAATATTGTAATCGCATTTCAATTGGCATACGCCATTGGATTACTTGGTTTTGGCCGGATAATTGATAAAATAGGCACCAAACTGGGTTATGCCTTATCGCTTACTGTATGGAGTTTTGCATCCATTGCGCACGCTTTAGCTACCTCTACTTTTGGCTTTGGTGCAGCGCGCGCGGCATTGGGCTTAAGTGAAGCAGGGAACTTTCCGGCAGCGGTGAAAACTGTAGCCGAATGGTTTCCAAAAAAAGAACGTGCTTTGGCAACCGGCATATTTAATTCAGGCTCAAACGTTGGAGCTATAATTGCTCCCCTTGCTGTTCCATGGATTGCTCTTACCTGGGGCTGGCAGGAAGCATTTGTTATAACGGGAGCCATTGGTTTAATCTGGCTGATTTTCTGGTTTATTTTTTATGAAGTACCGGCAAAGCAGGCACGTTTAAAAAAGGCTGAATTTGATTACATCCACAGCGATACCAACGAAATTGTTTCCGAAAACCAGGAATCCGTAAAATGGATAAAGCTCCTTGGATTTAAACAAACCTGGGCCTTTGTTATCGGCAAATTCATGACTGATCCCATCTGGTGGTTCCTGCTCTTTTGGTTGCCATCCTTCCTGAAAACCGAGTATAATATGACCGGTATGCAGGTAAGCCTTCCGCTTGCTGTGGTTTATACAATGACCTGTTTTGGAAGCATCGGGGGTGGCTGGCTTTCGGGTTACCTGATTAAAAAAGGATGGCCGGTTTACAAATCACGCAAGGTCTCGATGCTGGCATTTGCACTCTGCGTAATTCCTGTGGTTGCAGCCCAGGCTTTAGGTAAAATTAACCCCTGGATTGCTGTGTTTATAATTGGCCTGGCTGCTTCTGCCCACCAGGCATGGTCGGCAAATATCTTTACTGTAGCTTCGGATATGTTTCCTAAAAAGGCCGTTGCTTCTGTTGTTGGAATTGGATCCATGGCAGGAGCCGTAGGCGGAATTCTTATTGCAAGACTCGCCGGAGTTTTACTTGATCACTACAAAAACCTGGGACATATTGAAACCGGGTATTATATCATGTTCATTATAGCCGGAACGGCATATGTAACTGCCTGGCTGATTATGCATATGTTGGCTCCAAAAATGAAACAGGTTGAGATTTAATGGGGAAAAAGAGATGAGAAATTAATAGTCTTATAAATAGCCCGTTAACAATCTTCAGGCGCTTAATTACGAGCAAGATAAAAAAAATGGCTTCGTGTCATAACGTGTTGACATTCTGTTTTATGATTCTTTGCACGCTCATGGAAAAAGAAAAATTACCGGAGTATTGATGCTTTACATAGAACTTCGTTTAACGTTACCAATACCGTTACCCAAATAAAAAATCGCCTGTAAATATATGATTTACAGGCGATTAAAACATTGTGGGCGGAGAGGATGGCTCACCCAACTTTCCCCTCTATCCCCCGCCAATCCTTACTTTCAGAAATTTTATTCAATTAGTCCACTTACTAATCCACTGACAGTTTTTTCTGCTTTCATTTACTGTACGACTGTCTTGCGTACTGCAAATATACAGAATTTTACAGCATTATAGTGATTTTTGCCCATTTGTTTCGATGAATATTATAAAAAATGTAAACATACTTATGTTGATAACTTTCCTCTTCTTTTGCTCTCTTTTTCTTTTAATTATCTCTTGACTTCCGTAATTTTATTCTTTCCATTCCTGCTTATATTTTCCGAAATATTTCTTGCAATGTCAATTAATATAACCTCGTGTTAACTTAGGTTATTCTCTCGTTATACTCTTTCGATCATCATATATCTTAAGCCTGTAACTTTTAAATATCTCAATATGTTAAGCGAAAATCAACCTTTGGTATTAGTTCAGTTCGAAGAGCATCCTTTTTCCAGGTCACGGAATAAAAGCTCGTCTGTTCATGTCATCCTCCTTACAGCCGGTTTCTCCATGGCTGATTACTGCCAGGCTCTTTTTACTAAGATCCTGCACATAGGATTGTCCGATTTACCTGACTTCCTTGAGTACCAGTGTAAACAAGTCAGGGAGCCTGAAAAGTGGCTCAACACGCTCGAAAAACTGGTCAAGGATAACGCTCGTTCATTCAACAACGAAGATCTTCATCACCGCCGTTCAAAACTGATTTCTGAGTTTGGTTTTCAACGCAAGGATATTAAGAACACGCTGGTCGAGAAACGGAGTAAGGACTTGCATTCAATGCTCAGTGGTTTTTCTGCCGGAAAGGAATACAATTTCCCTGAAGTACATGCTTACTGTAGTTCACTCAAGACCTTTGAAGAAAAGATTATTTACCTTCATGGTCAGATCTACGACTACAACCAGGACCAGACCAAATTCATCAACCCCGTGCCAAAACCATTCGATGCACTCTGTCTTTCAGAGATCGAACGTCTTAGTAAGATAGAAGAAATACGACACAAAGAAGCACTAAAACGAAACCTCGAAAACGGTAATTCGAAACCCGTCGTTAAAAAGAAGATCAACGGGAAGCTCAATTACTTCATTGATATATTAT
>CAIXAQ010000454.1 GCA_903917425.1 uncultured Bacteroidales bacterium | reverse complement strand
TATTCGGCCGAAATGGCTGTTGAACGCGGTTACCGCGATTCAAGGATTAACCGTATTTTCGAAGGTACAAATGAGATTAACCGGCTTATTATTGCCGACACAGCTATCAAACGGGCACAGAAAGGTGAATTCGATCTTTTTAGACCCGCTGAACAACTTTATACCAGTCTGAATGAGATTAGTTCGGGGAAAGGTGATAATGAAAGTTATTATTCCGAAAAACGGCGCTATCTTGCTAATTTCAAAAAGGTTATACTCATCGTGATTCATGGAGTAACCACCTTTTTTAATAAAAACCTGGTGAAAGAGCAGGAAGTAATGAATAATATTTCCGAAATGATCATGGAAACCTATATCGCTGAATCATTGGCTCTGAGGGTTGAGAAACTTGAAAGCCTCAAAGGCAATGCAGAACTTTACCGGGATATACTCGACGTGTACGTGTACGACGCCGCTGATCTTGTTCGCAAATCAGCCTGTGATGCGTTTAACTCCTTTGCCGGTGCTGAAGAATCAGAAACATTAAATTCAGCTATCGAAAAACTGACTAAGGTAAGCGGTATCAATGTAAAAGAAGCCCGCAGGCGTATTGCCGACAGGTTGATCGAAGATAATGCTTATAAGTTCTAGCCCCCAAGCCTTTAAGGCAGTAAAAAATCGTTCCTGAATCGGAACGGGTTTTTATGCATAGGGTATGGCAATCCTCCATAAGCACCTTAATTTTCGTACAACACAAATTACTCCTGAAATCCTTAGGTGGATAGAGATGACATGTTAAAAATCATCGGGAATTACCGATTTCTAATCTGATATATTCCAAAAAAATACGATACATTTGTCTATGTAAATAAATCAATTTGTATTCTGACAACGTGATGAATACCATGTATTTACAGATTTAATAAAACAAAAAAAATATTAATGTCCCCCTTATTCAGTCATTTGCTTGTTCCGTTTATTGTTGCCATCTTCCTGGGCATAACCATGGGTGGAAGTGGGACCGGTCCGGCATTTTCTGCTGCTTATGGTGCAAATGTGGTGCGCAAGAGTTTAATTCCCGGTTTATTTGGATTAATGGTGGTACTGGGAGCCATCTTAGCCGGAAAACATACTGCATCTACCATCGGAAAGGATTTAATCAATCCTGACGTGATGACATTTTCAGTTGTTTCAATAATTCTGTTCTCGGTAGCCATTTCCTTGTTGGTTGCCAATCTGTTTGGAATTCCCCAGTCAACAAGCCAGTCAACCGTTCTTGCCGTTTTTGCTGCCGGTTTGTATTTTCAGGAAGTCAATACCCGTAAAATTTTTATGGAGGTTATCCCTGCATGGCTCATTTTACCTGTTGTTGCATTTTACCTGAGTCTTTTCTTTGGACGGTTCATATATCGGCCCATGCGGCGGAGAGGGCTGACCATGTCGCGTTCGACCAACGTGAACCGGAAACATTTTCTCAACGGATTGATATTATTTATGTCGATGTACGTTGCATTTTCCATTGGCTCCAATAACGTTGCCAATGCTGCTGGGCCCATTGCTACCATGACAGCCAACGAACTGAACATCCACGGCGATAAAAATTTTATCCTTATCATGATTCTGGCCACATTAATGGTCGCACCAAGTTTTGCGATAGGAAGTTCCATTTTCGGAACTAAAATTCTGAATAATACGGGAAAGGAAATTGTATTGTTTGGTAAGTTCGAAGCAGGTATTATTGCCTTTGTTTCCGCCAGCCTGCTCTTACTCGCTTCGGTAACAAAAGGTATTCCTACTTCTTTGGTACAGTTAAATGTGGCTTCTATCCTTGGCATTGGTGTTGCCAAACTTGGAACTAAGAATATTTTCAAGAAAACTGAAGTCAGGAAGTTTTTCATGATGTGGATTATTGCTCCTATCATTTCATTTACGCTTTGTTTGTTTTTGCTGTTTTTAGCCGATAAAACCGGCTTACTTTAGTCTATCTTTCTTAAAAAAAACTATGAATCAGCATGTTGTATCGAACAAGTGCCTGTCACTTGATAAACAAAATATCATCATCCTCGATACCATTAATTTTGTTAAAATCTCCTTATCTGATGCCGAAGGCGGTCACGATTGGTGGCATATTTACAGGGTATGGAAAACAGCCAAACACCTGGCTCAAAATGAGGAAGTTGATTTGTTTGTCGTTGAATTAGGTGCTCTGCTGCATGATATTGCCGATTCAAAATTTCATGATGGGGATGAAGAAATCGGCCCTCGTAAAGCTAGAGAGTTTTTGCAAACACTTCAGGTGGAAGAATCCGTAATTATTCACATCGAGAATATTATCACTCATATTTCATTTAAAGGTGGGAAGCTTCCGCAGCAATTCAAATCGACTGAACTTGATGTGATACAGGATGCGGATCGGCTCGATGCCCTTGGAGCCGTTGGAATAGCCAGGACTTTTAATTACGGCGGACATAAGGGCCGTTCCATCTATAACCCGGATATCAGTCCAAACCTGAATCTCAGTAAAGAAGAATATAAAAACAGTGATGCCCCGACATTAAATCATTTTTACGAAAAACTATTACTTCTCAAAGACCTCATGAATACCCTGACCGGAAAGAAAATGGCCGAAGAAAGACATGCATTTATGGTTGCCTTCCTTGATCAGTTTTATAAAGAATGGGAAGGGGAGAAGTAAGGTTAATCGTGGATGGTTATCAGTTAATCGTAATTCGTTAATCGTTAATAGCTGATCGTTAATCGTTTGCCATAAATCGTAAATCGTAAATCGCTAATCGTAAATGACTAATCGTTCTCGATTGATCACTAGCCTATAGAACAGAAAAAATAAAAAAGACGCCCCGAAAGAAGCGTCTTTTTTAAAAT
>CAIXAQ010000453.1 GCA_903917425.1 uncultured Bacteroidales bacterium | reverse complement strand
TTGCAACCTGGCCGAAAGCTTCGAAACCAATTCGTCAGTCGATGTAAATTATGCCGATGCCATTACCGGTGCCAAGCAGATACAAATGCTCGGTCTTTCGGGCGTTTACAGCCAGATCATCACCGAGAACGTTCCGCTGGTGCGCGGGCTGGGCAGCTCGTTTGGCATGGGTTACATTCCAGGATCGTGGATGGAAGCGATTCAGTTATCCAAAGGTGCATCATCGGTTGTAAATGGTTTTGAATCCACCACCGGGCAAATTAACGTTGAACTTAAAAAACCGGCTACAAGCGAAAAATTCTTTCTCAATTTATATGGTAACCAACGCGGCCGGATGGAAATAAATGCTGACGGCGCAGTAAAACTCAACGATAAACTTAGTACCATGGTAATGGGCCATTACAGCCATTTCAACCATCCAAACGATGCAAATGGCGACCTTTTCAGGGATCTGCCTACACAAAACACCTTTAATTTTATTAACCGCTGGGATTATATGGTGCCCGAAAAATACGTTTCCCGCTTCGGAATAAAATACCTCGACGAAACACGGACCGGCGGTTTTCTCGATTTTAATCCCGATACGTACAAGCAGGATACCATTGGCATAAATAACGGCACCAAAACGTATGGCCTCCAGGTTCGCACCAAGCGATTGGAAAGTTTCTGGAAAAACGGGTTCATGTTCAAGGATAAACCCGACAAAAGCATTGCCCTGATCCTTTCAGGTATCTATCATAACCAGGAGGGTTTTTTCGGGTTGAACAACTATAAAGGCATTCAGAAGAGTTTTTATGCCAACCTTTTATACCAGAATATCATTGGCAACAACCCAAATCACAAATTTACTACAGGCGCCAGCTTTATGTACGATAATTACGAGGAGAAATATTCCCGGGTTGATTTCACTTATCTGTACCAGGTTGCCGGTGGCGACATCGATAGCAACCCCGACTCCCTATTTACCATTTACAGCTTGCACGACACAACCTATAACATGGATCGCAAGGAGATTGTGCCGGGAGCATTTTTTGAATACACCTATATCCACAAGGAAAAGTTCACCCTTATCGCAGGCTTAAGAGTGGATCATCACAACAAGTTCGGGACATTTTACACTCCTCGTATGCACATCAGGTATAAAATTACCCCAACCACCACCTTGAGGGCTTCGGCCGGAAAAGGCTACCGCACAGCCAATGTTTTTGCCGAAAACTATTCCATCATGGCAAGCCAGCGGGTGATTCACTTTGTTGATGAACTGCAGCAGGAAAATGCCTGGAATATGGGTGTTAACCTTACACAGAATTTTAAGCTCTTTAAACGTGACGCTCAGCTTGACCTTGAGACTTACCATACCGGTTTCGTTAACCAGGTAATCGTCGATCTGGATAGCCTTCCGGCAGATGTTTTCTTCTATAATCTCAACGGTAAATCGTTTTCAAATATTTTGCAGTTGCAATTTACATTTCAACCAATCAACAAACTGAGTATCCTGGCAGCCTTCCGTTTTAATGATGTGAAAGTTACCGAAAACGGCAAATTGCGCGAAAAAGCGATGGTAAGCGCTTACAAGGGATTGTTTACAGCCTCCTATGCTACTAAATTCGATAAGTGGAAATTCGATGTAACCCTGCAAGTTAATGGGAAAGCGCGCATACCCGATACGCAGAAAATGCCTGCAAAACTTCAGCGTGAACCATATTCTCCGGTTTATACTCAACTGCTGGCGCAGATTACCCGGAAATTCAAATACTTTGAAGTGTATCTCGGGGGCGAAAATCTCACCAACTTTACTCAGAAAGACCCGATCACCGAATACTGGAGGCCGTACCACACGCACTTCGACACATCCATGGTTTGGGGTCCGATTGTGGGTGCTACCGTATATGCCGGGTTTAGATACAGCATAAAATAACACGTAACTAAAGTATTAATAATGAAACACATTCAACAAAAACGATCAAAATTTGTTAACATTACAAACAGCACCATTATGAAACGGACAATCTTCATTTTAACAATTTTTCTCGCATCCTTAGGGGCATTCAGCCAAACGAATGCGACAAACTTTACCTGTAACGATTGTACAGGTGTAAACCACGATCTTTTCAGTGAATTAGGC
>CAIXAQ010000452.1 GCA_903917425.1 uncultured Bacteroidales bacterium | reverse complement strand
TGACGGTGACTATGATGCATATAAACTTTTTGGCGATGTAGCAAAAGCAGCCCAACTCTATACGTTAGGCAGCACTCCGTTGGCTATCAATACAATGCCCGAAACAAGCACCGTTCCTGTTGGAATTCACGTCGGCTCAAGCGGTACTTATACCATTGCTGCTACCGAAATCAACGACTTTACCAAAGTAACCCTCGAGGATACCAAAACCGCTGTGTTTACTGATTTGCTTACAACATCCTATACTTTTAGCTTTATACCGGGCGAAAACGAACAGAGATTTGTTCTGCATTTCGGACCTTTGGCAGTTAACGAAACTGAAAGTTCATCTGCCAATATTTACAGCTACCGTCAAACCGTTTATGTAAATATGAAAGATAAACAAGCAGGCGATATCTATATTTATAACATTGCCGGTCAGGTGATTGCTACTAAAATGTCAGCAAAGGGAATGAATGAGATAGGCCTTAATCAAACGGGTAACTATATCGTGAAAGTGATTAGCAGGGATAATACAGTGGTTAGGAAAGTGTTTATTAACTAAGAGACCAGGCGTAGGGGCGAGGGGCGATTAAACGACCCCTAATCCCTAAATCCTAATCCCCAAAACCTTTATACTTAAAACAAGATTAAACTCAAAGACATATGAAAAGAAACATAAAAATATTAGTTATTGCAGTCTTACTGTTAACAGTTCCTCTGCTGATGTTCGCTCAGCCTCATCCTAATAATGGAAATGGTGCCCCGGGCGCAGGCAACACTCCTGTTGGCGGCTCCAGCAGCGCACCCATTGGCAATGGCACTTTTCTGTTACTCACTTTGGCGATGGCTTATGCCGGACGAAAAGTGTACGTAGTGCGCGCTAATCCTGCAGGCGAATAAATCGCGAACGCCTTCACGGCTCATACAGTCTACACAGTTATCCGATTAAACGGGTAACTGTGTTTTTTATTTTCGGTCATCACCAGGGCCAACTTTTTACAAATCAAACTTATTGTGTCTGAAAAATGAACAGGAAATTTTTGCAATTCAATATAATAGCGTCAGTAGTGCTTCTGTCTCATCATAAAAACTGTTGCTGAGTTCGCTCAAAATATTTTTGCCGACAGTATAAAGACATTCAAAAAACTATATATTTGTGGCTAACATTATTTATAAGCCATTGTCACCTAATAAAGGGTTTTGGAAGCGAAAAGTGTTTATCGCAAAGCTCGCTGAGAAGGCGCAGAGAGCCGCAGAGTTCTTGTCAGGTAGCCTTCTCTGCAGAACTCTGCGTAATACTTTGCGGTTCTCTGTGGTTATTTTTTAACATTTTCTGTCAAGTAAACGACATTGATTTATCAGCTATAAATCCCACCTATGCAAACCGATATCTATAAGCCTAAAAATCATATACGCATTGTAACTGCCGCCGCATTATTCGACGGTCACGATGCAGCCATTAACATCATGCGCCGCATATTGCAGAGCACAGGAGTGGAGGTGATACATCTCGGGCACGACAGGCAGGTACAGGAAATTGTGGATTGCGCCATACAGGAAGATGTTCAGGCTGTGGCTATTACATCCTACCAGGGTGGGCACATGGAGTTTTTCAAATACATGCATGATTTGTTGAAGGAAAAGGGCTGTGGTCATATTAAAATTTTTGGCGGTGGGGGAGGAGTGATCCTTCCGGAGGAAATCAATGAACTGCAACAGTATGGAATCTCGAGGATATATTCACCTGACGATGGCCGTCACCTGGGCTTGCAGGGAATGATCAACGAAGTGGTCGAATTATCCGATTTCCCGACAGGCAAAGATCTGACAATTACCAAATCCGATATACAGAAAGGCGATTATCACGCCATAGCCCAACTTATCTCTGCTGCCGAAAACCATCATTCGGAGGTTAAAAACCTACTGGCTGAACTTAAAGCAGGATGTTCGTCGGGTACAACTCCGGTTTTGGGAATAACCGGTACCGGTGGTGCAGGAAAATCCTCGCTTGTGGATGAATTGGTCAGGCGTTTCCTTTCCGATTTTCCGGATAAAACCTTAGCCATTATTTCGGTGGATCCATCGAAGCGTAAAACCGGTGGCGCGCTCCTGGGGGACCGGATCAGGATGAATGCCATCAATACCCCAAGGGTTTATATGCGTTCACTGGCTACCCGGCAGGCTAACCTGGCCCTGTCGAAACACATATCCGAAGCACTCTGCATTGTGAAAAATGCCGGATTCGACCTGGTGATCCTCGAAACTTCGGGGATCGGGCAATCGGATACCGAGATTGTTGATTTCTGTGATGTAAGCATGTATGTGATGACACCGGAATACGGTGCCGCCACTCAGCTTGAAAAGATCGACATGCTTGACTATGCTGATATAGTTGCCCTTAATAAGTCGGATAAACGCGGTGCGCAGGATGCATTACGCGATGTTCGCAAACAGTTTGCACGCAATCGTATGCTGTTTGCTACCGATCCTGAGAAACTGCCCGTGTTCGCTACTATGGCATCTCAGTTTAACGACCATGGTGTTAACCAGTTATACCGCGAACTCATCCATATTTTGAATGCCAAAACCAGGGCAGATTACGATTCGCAGTTTCAAATAGCAGAAGATATTGTCAGCATTGCCGGCATCATTCCGCCAAGGCGCGTCCGCTACCTGGGCGAAATTACAGAGAGCGTCCGTAACTATAACAAATGGTCAAAGCAGCAGGCATCAGTTGCCCGTCGGCTCTACGGGCTTCACATTGCAATCGAAGAACTCAGTTACCCTGAGAATACGCTGCTCACCAGCTCAACTCCTGCACTATCAGCTGAATTAAAGAAACTTTATAAAGAAACGCAGAAACAGCTGGAACCGGCCAACCAGAAACTTATCGACACCTGGCAACATCGTATCAAGGAACTTAAGAAAGACACTTGCACCTATATTGTCCGCAACAAAGAGGTGAAAGTGCAAACGTTTACAGAATCGATGTCGCACTTGCGCATTCCCAAAATAGCAATGCCGCGTTACAACGACTGGGGCGATATACTCGAATGGTGCCTGCGCGAAAATGTGCCGGGTGAATTTCCTTACGCTGCCGGGCTTTATCCTTTTAAACGCGAAAACGAAGACCCCACCCGAATGTTTGCCGGCGAAGGCGGACCCGAGCGCACCAATAAGCGCTTTCATTATGTTTCCTTCGGCATGCCTGCCAAACGGCTTTCCACGGCTTTCGACTCAGTTACACTTTACGGTGCCGATCCCGGCTTACGGCCTGATATTTACGGCAAAATTGGCAATGCCGGTGTTTCTGTAGCCTGCCTCGATGATGCCAAAAAACTCTATTCAGGTTTTAATCTGTGCGACCCGGCAACTTCCGTTTCAATGACCATCAACGGACCGGCTCCCGCCATGCTTGGTTTTTTTATGAATACCGCCATCGACCAGCAGTGTGAATTGTATATACATAAAAACGGGCTCGAAGAGGAAACCGAAAAGAAGATAAAAGCTATTTTCCGGAAACATGGCTCAAAACGGCCTGATTACCAGGGGGATTTACCGGAAGGGAATAACGGATTGGGTTTGATGTTGCTCGGCATTACCGGCGACCAGGTGCTTCCGGCAGAGGTTTACACTAAGATTAAAACCGAAACCATTGCCAATGTCCGAGGTACGGTACAGGCTGATATACTGAAAGAAGACCAGGCCCAGAATACCTGTATTTTCAGCACCGATTTTGCACTCAGGCTGATGGGCGATGTGCAGCAGTATTTTATCGAGAATAACGTGAGGAACTTTTACTCGGTTTCTATTTCGGGTTACCATATTGCCGAAGCCGGTGCCAACCCGATTACCCAGCTTGCTTTTACCCTGGCAAACGGTTTCACTTACGTTGAATATTACGCCTCGCGCGGAATGGACATCGATAAATTTGCGCCTAACCTCTCCTTTTTCTTTTCCAACGGCATTGATCCCGAATATTCGGTATTGGGCAGGGTGGCACGACTGATTTGGGCCAAGGCTATGAAAGGTCTATACAAAGCGGGGCCTCGCTCGCAGATGCTCAAATACCACATACAAACCTCAGGGCGTTCGCTTCATGCGCAGGAAATTGATTTCAACGATATACGCACTACGCTCCAGGCACTTTATGCAGTTTACGACAACTGCAATTCGCTGCATACCAATGCTTACGATGAGGCCATCACAACTCCGACCGAGGAGTCCGTTCGCCGGGCTATTGCCATACAAATGATTATCAACAACGAACTGGGGCTTACCAAAAACCAGAATCCACTTCAGGGCTCATTTATTATAGAAGAACTGACCGACCTGGTTGAAGAAGCCGTATTAGCCGAATTTGATCGGATAAATGAGCGCGGAGGTGTATTGGGAGCCATGGAAACCATGTACCAGCGTGGAAAGATCCAGGAAGAGTCGCTCTATTACGAACATCTTAAGCATACCGGCGAACTGCCGATCATGGGCGTAAATACTTTCCTTTCGAGCAAGGGATCGCCGACTGTAATTCCGAAACAGGTAATACGTGCCACCAAAGCCGAGCAGGAATACCAGATTGCCATGTTGCAGCAGTTGCACAACACCTGGCAGGACGAATCACGCGAGTGTCTGTTGCATTTACGCGAACAGGCACTGCATGGCGGTAACCTTTTCGAAAGCCTGATCGAAGCAACCAAATATTGCTCGTTAGGACAGATAACTCAGTCGTTGTTTGAAGTTGGAGGACAGTACAGGAGGAATATGTAGCCTTTTCGCGGATATTACGATTATAAAAAAAGCAGGCCTTGTAGCCTGCTTTTTTCAATTGATATTGGTTGGTTGAACTGGGTAATCAGGTTTTAGTTTACAAATTGCTCTGCATAATATTTAGCGGTAAGCTTTTCGCCTGTGGCTTTCTCAATCATTTCGTTCCAGCTGTAACGGGCACCGGGTTTAAATACATTTTCCTTCAGGTAGTCGCCAACCTCTTTTTTACCAAAGTAGCTCTGTCCGAAATCGGACGATTTCAGAACAGTAGATGCTATGTAATGATTAAATTGTGATGCCAGCAACTCACCGAGCAGGTAGTTATGGTAGTAACAGGGCGAAGTGGCAATATGAATTTTGCTTGCCCAATCAGGCAGGTTGCGGTTTGCAGGTCTTTTTATCATCTGGTATTTTTCTACGAGATCCCACCATAATTTATTCAGGTCCTGGTCAGGGTTGGCGTACAAAGCTTGCTCGAAACGGTACATTACCTGTGCCCAGCGACTAAATGTAAGTTGTTCCAGGCAAAGAACTTTAAAGCTTTCGGTAGCAACTTTGCGGGCATCGGTAGTGTCGGTGAGTTTCATATCAACCAGAAACCCTGCATTAGCAGCCATACGTCCGAAAAACATGGCAATCGCTTCGGTTGTAAAAGTATGCGCAGGGTTGCGAAGAGCAAACGGGAGCTGACCATCAATGTATTTATCGTAATTCGCGTGGCCAAATTCGTGCAACATGGTACCCATCCAACTGTAATTGGGTTTGATATTGCACAGAACCCTTACATCTCCATGGTTATCAATATCGATACAATAGGCATGCTGATTTTTGCCTGGTTTTTCGTAAAGGTCACTCTTTGCAATCATATCGCTGATATCCAGGTCGATACTGGAATAATAATCAGTGGTAAGTGTTTCAATATTCTTGCCTTTATAGTATTTGTCGAGGTCAACGCTGTAAATGGCAGGTGCTTCCTGAAAAAAGCGGTTTTGATAATGCCAGGGCATCAGGTTTTCGGCTTTAACATTATCACGTTTCGAGAGATAGGTGTCAATTTCGCCTTTCAGACCTGTAAATGCATCGCGGGTCAGGTTATCGAGTTCGTCGAATAGCTTGCTGATTTCTTCCGGATCCTGCTCGCTCAGTTTCAGGCTCATGGAATGATAATTGTCGAAGCCCAGTTGTTTGGCTATCTCATTGCGTTTTTTTACCAGGTTGATAATATCCTGTGCCACAACGGGTCCAATGGCTTTGTGCCCTTCCCATGCCTGTTGCAGTTCTGCAGAATTTGTGGAGGTTTTCAATACGTCCTCTACATCGTTATCACTGAGTTTTTTACCATTTACATCAGCACGGAAATTCGAATATTTCTTCTCCACTTCCGTTTGCATTTTGATGGCACTGTTCAGCAGGGAGGTATCGACCTGGTTTCCCAGGTAACTATTGTACATCACTTCAAGTTGGCGTTTCAATAGCTCATCGGTGATGGCATCCGATTCTTTAATTTTTTTGAGAATAGCAAAATCCTCTTTATT
>CAIXAQ010000451.1 GCA_903917425.1 uncultured Bacteroidales bacterium | reverse complement strand
GCTGGAAAATTATTGCCAATAAAGCCTCGGGGGCTGTAATAACTTATAAATCATTATTTTCAAATTTATACCCGGCAGGTAGCGATCTGGCACTTCTTGATGGAATTGTTGCTTCCAACAAATTCGGAGATGGAAGCTGGCAGGGATTTGAAGGTGATGATCTTGATGTGGTTATTGACCTTAGGAAAATGATGCAGGTCAAATCAATAAGCAGTCATTTCCTTTCGGATAACAATTCATGGATATTTCTGCCAAAAGAGGTTTCTGTGCAGGTTTCGGCGGATGGTATAACATACAAGAATATTGGTGAAAATATTTTTAACCCTGAAAAGGAAATTAAAGACACAGTAATCCAGACGGTTACATTTCCTGTAAAAAGCCAGGTTCGTTTTATAAAACTATCGGCACTTAACCAGGGAACCTGTCCCTCCTGGCATACAGGAGCGGGTAAGAAGTCGTGGCTTTTTGTGGATGAAATTGTAATTGAATAACCACAGAGCGAAGTGCGTCAGGGAAAGAAACAAAGAAAAACAAACAAAGGAGTGCATAATGAAGAACAATTGGGATGAACGGTATGGCAGCAAGGAATATATATACGGAACCGAGCCAAACAGCTTTCTGAAAGCGCAATTAGCTTTACTCAAACCCGGGCTGATCCTTTTACCAGCCGACGGCGAAGGACGTAATTCAGTATATGCAGCATCGGAAGGCTGGGTTACTGATGCTTTCGACCAAAGTACAGAAGGGCAAAAAAAAGCGCAGCAACTTGCTGATCAGAGAGGCGTGGAAATTAACTTCTATATCCAATCGCTCGACGATTGGAATCCGGAACCAGATCAATACGACTGTATCGCGCTCATATTCGTACATCTACCCGAAGGGTTGCGTGAAAAGGTTCACCAGGCTGCCATTAAGGCATTGAAACCAGGAGGAATGCTCATTCTTGAAGCATTTAGTGTAAACCAGCTCACCAGAGCGAGCGGAGGCCCCAGGACGGCTGACCTTCTTTTTACATCGGAACTGATTGAAAACGATTTTATAAATTTATCCGAAACCAATACGTCCGAAACCCAAATTATTCTTAACGAGGGCTTACTTCATCAGGGATTGGCAGAAGTGATCCATTTCACCGGCCGAAAACCTGCAGAATAATTTATATTTGTTACATTTGCTGCATTCTCTAACTAATTTTCAGATGAAGTTTTTTCCTACCTTTTTCCTCATGGCTTCGCTATGTTTATTCAGCGGCACTTCCGCCTTCGCACAAAACAATAACCCTATCGAAGCCAAAGCTGCCCGGATTCACCAGGATGCATTCACTGTTGATTCGCATACGGATGCACCGCTCAACTTTTCGAATAAAAAATTTGACATTGCTAAAGACAACAGCCAAACCCTGAAGCGCAGCTGCGTTGATTTCCCCCGTATGCGCACAGGCGGACTTGATGCTGTATTTTTCGCGGTTTTTATCAGCCAGGGACCACGTACTTCGGAAGGTAATGCCAAAGCTAAAGCACATGCAGAAACTATTTTCGATTCTATTTATGCAGCCGTAAACCGCAACAGCAATATCAGCGGTATAGCTACCTCGCCAGGCGAAGCAAAGAAATTACTCAAACAAGATAAAAGCATTGTGTTTATCGGAGTTGAGAACGGTTATCCTGTTGGTAACGAAATTGCCAATGTTAAGCACTTTTACGACCGGGGTGCGCGCTACATTACCCTTTGCCATACCAAAAACAATGATATCTGTACCAGTTCGACGGATACTGCGAATACCACAGGTCTGAGTAATTTCGGTATTCAGGTTGTTCAGGAAATGAATCGCCTCGGGATGATGATTGATGTATCGCACGTTTCCGATCAGTCGTTTTACGATGTGCTTAAAGTCAGCAAAGTGCCGGTTATTGCCTCGCATTCCTGTGCAAGGGCTTTATGCGACAATCCGCGTAACCTGTCTGACGAAATGCTCCGGGCATTGGCTGCCAATAATGGAGTTGTGCAGATGTGTATACTCAGCGACTATGTGAAAAAGCCATTGCCTAATCCCGAACGCGACTCAGCCAGGCTGGCAGTAAGGAAAAAGTACAATAGTTTTCAGGATCTGAAAGACGAAGAAAGGGAGGCCGCCAGTGCAGCCTGGCATTCCATTGATGACTTATTTCCCCAGCAATTAGCTACTGTGAGCCAGGTGGTTGACCATATTGATCATATGGTGAAAATTGCAGGCATAAATCACGTTGGAATAGGCACCGACTTCGATGGTGGCGGAGGCGTGGAAGGTTGCAAAGATGTGAGCGAGATGGGGAATATAACATTAGAACTCGTAAAACGCGGATATAGCGAAAAAGACATCTGGAAGATTTGGGGCGGTAATTTAATGAGGGTAATGAGTGATGTTGCGAAAGGTAGTGTTAATTAGGGAATATAGTAATGCGTTAATGCGTTAATGCGATAATGTGATAATGTGGGAATGTGGTAATACGATAATGATGTAGTCAAACCTTGATCTTTGAACCTCGCACTTCATTTTTCCTGAATGCCATCCTGTTGAACCTTGACGCGAAGCATTTGAACCTTGAACGCGAAGCAACTGAACCTTAAACGCAAAGCAATTGAACCTTGAACTTGAAGCAATTGAACCTTGAACGCGAAGCAATTAAACCTTGAACGCGAAGCAATTGAACCTTGAATTAATAAGGAATAAAGTATTTTTCCACACCCGGTAACTATGACCAAAGTCTTTATCCTGAAACTTAATGAATCTGACAACACTCCTGATTTTATTGTTCAGTTGCTTCGGTATATTCCTGAAGAGGGGCGGCTTCGGGTTAAGGATAGACTTAACAACAACAGCAAACTGCAAACCATTGCAGGTGAGTTGCTTGCCCGGTATTCGGCAGGACAATACACCGGAAATTCTAAGCAGGAAATAGACCTGGGTGTCGGCGAAAAAGGAAAACCATTTATAAGAAACCTTCAGAATGTGCATTTCAATATTTCACATTCAGGTCATTACGTGGTGTGTGCCGTTGCTTCGACCGAAATTGGCATTGATGTGGAAAGGGTACGGAAAGCAAATCTCCGCATTGCCGAAAGGTTTTTTTCATCTTCGGAGGTTCACGACCTGATGGAACTTGATGAATCGGAAAGGATACAGTATTTTATTACCCTGTGGACAATAAAAGAAAGTTACCTGAAAGCTATCGGCCGCGGGCTTACACAACACCTGAATTCTTTCACTGTATGCAAAAATAGCGACTCGTATTTTCTGATCGGAGACGAAGAAGCCGAGAAGTATTGTGTTGAGCTACATCAGCTTACATCCGACTATAAAATGGCTGTTTGTACTCTTCAACCTTATTCCGCTTGCGAAATATGTTACGTTTCATTTGAAAATATTTCGTCTTCACTTCCAACATATCCTTAATTTCGCTATATTTGAGCAGGTTATTTAACTTTTTGTGTTTTAACATTTTTGTTTAATTTTTAATACAGTTATTATGACTAAGAATGTAGCATTGGTTCTTTCGAGTGGTGGTGCAAGGGGCGTTGCTCATATCGGAGTTATTGAAGAACTTATAAAATCGGGATACAATATAACATCTGTTGCAGGCGCATCAATGGGTGCGATGGTTGGCGGAATGTATGCCAACGGTATTCTTCCCGGGTTTACTGAGTGGCTGCTTGGCTTTACGAAAATGGATGTAATAAAATTCATGGATATTACTACAGGCCACGGAGGCATGATTAAAGGCGAAAAAATTCTTAAAGCCCTCGGCGAATTTATTGGCGATGTAAACATCGAGGATTTGGCAATTCCTTATGCATGTGTAGCCGCTGATCTCATTGGACGTAAAGAATTTGTTTTCACCAGGGGAAGTCTTTTACAGGCGATAAGAGCTTCAAGTTCGAT
>CAIXAQ010000450.1 GCA_903917425.1 uncultured Bacteroidales bacterium | reverse complement strand
CGATTTTTCGGGAGCGGCACGGAGGTACAGAACCGCAATATCAGCGAAACCGGCTGCAACCGAGGCATGACGCTTTATGAATAAACCAGTCATAGGATCGTAGCGATCGGGATACCAGCGTGCAAGAAAGAGTACTTTTGGGGCGGTTTTCAATCCAAAAATGTTAAAAAATGTTATCAAAAGTAAAAATTACTGCAATATCAATTCAATATAAAATAGTCGTCGAAATACTTGCTACTTTTACGAAACCAATTTCCGAAACCAAATCGAAACTTTAAAGCATGAAAATCAAACGCTTAGCACTTCTAAAAACTGCTTTTTTACTGACAGTATTTCTTTTACCTGCACTTCTTTTTGCACAACAGGAATTAAAGCCTGCCATGGATTGGCTCACATTCGACCAGGTAAGGACCTTATACAAGGAAAATCCGAAGCCCATTATGGTTTTTTTCTATAAAGCAGGAAACGATTCGTCGCAGCTTATGCTGAAGAAAGCTTTTGACCAAAAAGAAGTGTGTTTGTATACCAGTGCAAAATTTTATTCTGTAAAGTTCGACATCAATTCTAAAACTGATGTTACATTCATGGATGGAAAAGTTTATAAGAAAAATCCAAACAAGCCTTACCACGACCTTGTAACTTTGCTGTTGGGCAACAAACCGAAAGCTCCGACGGTGTTGCTTTACGACGATCAAAATAAAGGATTTCCATTTGTAGGGTATAAAGACTATCCCGAATTGCTTTGCATGTTGGTTTATATTTCCGAAAACGTTGATAAAACATCGAAGTACGAAACATGGAGACCGGCCTATTTCCGTACGTTTCCGCCTAACAGCCGTGCAAGCCAAATTCCCTTAGCTGTAAAATGGCTATCGTTAAAAGAGGCTCTCACTCAAAACACGGCCAATCCTAAAGGTATTTTTGTCACTTTTTATGCTAAAAACAATGCCTCTTCATCGGTAATGTTGGCGAATGCGTTCAGCCATAAAACCGTAGCTGAATATTTGAACAAGAACTTTTACTGCGTGAGGCTCGATGCACAAACCAGTGATACTTTGGTTTGGGACAAGCAGTATATTAACAAACACGAATCCGGCAACTATCACGAATTGGCTAAAAAGATGATGAAAGATAAAATGGAGTTCCCTTCAATTTTTTATTTCGACGCCACTAACAGGTTGATACTGAACGAAAATTCGTATCTCAGCCCTGAGGCACTCTATCTGTTATCGAATTATGTGGTGAGCGAATCGTATAAAACCAAAGCTTTTGCCGATTTTATCAAGACTTTTAAATTCGAATTCAACGACATCGTTCCAAGGGAGCATGAAAATGCTGAGCCGGTTGAAAAATCAACTAAATAACGGTCAGAACTTTATTTTCTGAGAACCGATTGCAGATATTCGTCAACAAAACGAATGGCATTCTGAAGGCGTTCTTCATTTAATCCACTCACTATCCGGTAGTTGAACTGGTTATTTTCCAATAGATTATTGTATAAACCAAACAGTTCCGATCGCATTTGCGGATGTTCGCGCAAGGGGTCATACTCCCAGGGCAAATCAATATCACAAAGCAGGTAGAGGTTGTAATTATTTTCTTTTAGCTTACGTTCAATCCATTCATGATTTTTTCCGTACT
>CAIXAQ010000449.1 GCA_903917425.1 uncultured Bacteroidales bacterium | reverse complement strand
GACCTTGATAAGTTGACACAGCTTCGCCCTTTCAGTCACATAGCTGTTTTAACTATGATGCTTTTTTGTTAAGTCCTACAAATTATTGGCAGTAGGAGTATAGCGGATGTGCGGATGCGAATTTATTTAGTTCGTTTCCAGAGCAGTAATAATTCTTCTTTCTTCAGAGTGGTTGACAGTTTCAGAAATTCAGAGGAAGTCAGCAGAGTGTAGTGCATGATCCGCTTTATCAGTTTCTGAGATTTTGCGATCAACTCGTTGAGGTAAACGGTATCGATGTTCTCCCCAATAATAAGCATTTCAATAGATTGACTCTCTTTACCGCATGCGAAGTCGCCAGTGAGATACACTTCTTCGACCAAGCCAAGCCGCTCTATAACTTCCTCAATGATCTGATCAAAGCCAAGGTGCTTTCGCAACAGGCTGTTGATTTCAGGAAACAGGGGATGTGCCGTGTTGGCGGCATAAACTTTGCGGTTGGATTCGGAATGGGAGGTAAGAAGCCCGGCTTGTTCAAAGCGGTTGAGTTCGATACGGATGGCATTACTGCTTTCGCCAAATTCGCTCTGCAGTCCCCGCAAATGCCCATAGGTATTGCTATTCAGGAAAAGCCTGGTAAGCAATTTTATCCGGGTTTTGGAAGTGATGAGTGAATCAAGCATAAACAGTTTATATTTCAGTTGACGTTTGTATGAAATTATTCAGGTGCAAAATACCTGAAGGAATCAATTCTGATTGAATATTAATATTGAGTAACAAAATTACTCCATATTTTGTTTACTGCAAAATTAAATTGTTAAAAAATTGTGAAATTTTATTCTCCTTTCCTATGATTCTTCTGTTACCTCAAAGCGTTGGATTTAGCTTGCTGAAATAGAGTAAAGAATTAAATATCAGGTTATCAATACATTAGAACGTCAATAGTTTATCTTTATATTGATTATAGGGAAAGAGTTGATAGAAGTTAACATCCACAGGAACAATATCCTTTTTTTTTGTTATTCTTTTTCGATCAGGTCGAGGCTTACCGTGATTAACAGGTTTGTACCGGTTGTGCCCAGGCGGACAAGAACTTTTTTCTTTCCGCGGTATTCGACCATCTCGCCCTGCATTCCGACAAGCGTACCTGAAACAACAATGATTTTTTGCCCGGCGGCAAAGCGTTCGTTGCTTACTTCCATCTCGGCTCCCTGGTGAAGCAGCATTTTGAGTACATCAATCTGACGATCGGGGATGGGTGCCGCTTTTCCTTCGAATGTAACGTAACATACTAAACCTGTGGTATTTATGGCGTTATAGTACTCTTTTTCGTTTACACGTATAAATATATAGGACCTGATCAAAGGTTCTTCCACCCATTTCAGGCGGTCGCTCCATTGATGGCGCTTACGCAATATAGGAAGATAGGCTTCGAATCCAGCCTCGGTAAGCCGATCAAGTACTTTCTTTTCGGTCCGCGATTTTGTATAGGCAGCATACCAGCGAGGTTGCAAAGGGTCAATTATTGGCATATTTGATTACTAGGTTATTTTTGCTTGTTTTCTTCAGTTATGAGGGGCGACAAGGTGAGGGGCGACAAGGCGAGGGGTGACAGGGTGAGGGGTGACAAGGTGAGAGACGACATGGTGAGAGGTGACAGGTGGTTATTAAATCATTAATTTGAGGTAGAGCATGATTGTTTACATTATTTATTGCATCTGGTTTGTGAATTCTAATTTCTCAGATTAATGCGTTATTCCTGATGCAAAGATACTTTTTATTGAACAGATGAAAGCCAGGTTAGCGTAAATTGAAATTGACCCGTTGGAAATTCGGTTGTTGGATGCATTTGGAAACGCTATTTTACCGAAGTTTGCACTTTAAACAAACTGAATTATGCAGGCTTTATTTGAACTATTAAAATACACATTTCCCTCGCTGGTTGTGCTGGCTACAGCTTATTACCTGTTGAAAATGTTCCTTGAAAAGGAAGCTGAGAAAACCCAGATGCAGATGCGTCTCGATATGCAAAAAATCAGTTTGCCGGTTCGCCTGCAGGCTTATGAGCGTCTTGTGCTCCTGCTCGAACGGATTGAGCCAGCGGGATTGCTTATCCGAACCAATATGCCCGGAATGAGCGTTTCGGATTTGCAACTGGCATTGATACAGAGTATCAGGTCGGAGTTTGAGCATAACCTTTCGCAACAAATCTATATTTCGGCTAAGGCCTGGGAAATGATGCGCAGTGCGAGGGAAGAGTCAGTTAAACGCATAAATACGGCTGCGATGCAATTACCACCTGAGTCGAACTCGTCGGACCTGGTCAGTCTTATTCTTATTAATGATATGGATGCTGAGCAATCAGCTTTGAAAGGCGCACTTGATCTTTTGAAATCGGAAGTAAGGAATAATTTTTTTTAGATTCCGGATTTTCGGTTCTTCTTAAAGATGCCTTTTTTGCGAATTGAGAGGACTGCTGATAAACAATCCTGTATGTTGCTCTTACTGAGATGTGGAATTATAAATTACAAACTCCTGATGACGGGATTGCAAACCCCGTCAAGCAGCGAGAATTAAGTGGAGTGCGGATTTGGAATTCTTTATGCCGCTCTTACTGATAAGTGGAATTACAAATTCCAAACACCCGATAACGGGAATACAAATCCCGTCAGGCCTTTGGCACGGGTATGAAGCCGCAATCCAACCCTGAGAGATCAGTATTTTAAAATCACGTAACGATACTATTAATCCTGCAAAACTTTATTTACCAGGTCTGCAGCTTCCTGCAACGAAACGGCTGAGAACACAGCCAAACCTGAATTGTTGATCAGTTCTTTCGCTTCTTCGGCATTGGTTCCCTGCAATCGTACAATGATAGGAATTGGAATGTTGCCAATATTCTTGTATGCATCAACAATACCCTGGGCTACCCGGTCGCAGCGGACAATACCGCCAAAAATGTTAACAAGTATGGCTTTTACCGATGGATCTTTCAGAATGATACGGAATGCACGTTCGACGCGTTCTGCATTTGCTGTGCCACCTACATCGAGGAAGTTAGCAGGTTCGCCGCCACATTGTTTGATGATATCCATGGTAGCCATTGCCAAACCGGCTCCATTCACCATACAGCCAACGTTGCCGTTGAGTTTCACGTAATTCAGGTTATATTTGCCTGCTTCTACTTCCGAAGGATCTTCCTCGTGAATATCGCGCATGGCAGTGTAGTCAGGATGACGGTATAAAGCATTTCCATCGAGGCGCATTTTGCAATCTACAGCCAGAATTTTATCGTCGCTGGTTTTAAGCACAGGGTTTATTTCGAGCATGGCGCAATCGGCACCCATGTAGGCATCGTATATTCCTTTCACGAATTTCACCATATTTTTGTGCGCTTCGCCCGAAAGTCCAAGATTGAACGCTACATTGCGGCATTGAAATGCCTGAAGCCCAACTTTGCGGTCGATATTTTCGAGAAAAATCT
>CAIXAQ010000448.1 GCA_903917425.1 uncultured Bacteroidales bacterium | reverse complement strand
TAGTATCCCTGGTATCTACTTTGTCAGACTCAAACTAAAGAATTGTTCAACTCTGATAAAGAGAATCATTGTTAATCAATAATTTATCAATTCAACTAAAGACAATTGACAACCGAATAACAAATGCATAACAACCGAATGAAGACCGAATGACAATAAAAACATGATTCTGATTTCCTAAACGCCTAAACGCCTAGACACTCAAACCCTGAAACCATAATTTATGATCGACGATAAAATTCTTGAAATTACCAAAGATGTTCACTGGGTTGGAGTACTCGACCGCGAACTGGTTACTTTTGATGTGGTAATGCATACACCGTATGGTACAACCTATAATTCGTATTTCATCAACGCAGATAAAAAAACGCTTGTTGAAACAGTTAAAGACAAATATTTCCCTGTTTTCCTCGAAAAACTGAAGCAACTGACAGACCCGTCGGAATTGGAATATATTGTTGTGAATCATACCGAACCCGACCATTCAGGCAGCCTTGGCAAACTGCTCGACATTGCTCCCAATGCCACTGTGGTTGGCAGCGGAAATGCCATCCGTTACCTGAAAGATATGCTGGGTCGCGATTTTAAGCACTTGCAGGTTCGCGATGGTGATGTACTCGATTTAGGGAATAAAAAAATAAAAGTTATCGGGGCCGCTAACCTTCACTGGCCTGACAGCATCTATACATTCCTGGAAGGAGAGAACATCCTTTTTACTTGCGATTCGTTCGGTGCTCACTACTGCGATTCGAGAATGTTCGATGATAAAGTTGGCAATTGGGACGAGGCTTTCAGGTATTATTTCGATGTAATTCTGAAGCCATTCAGTAAATTTATGCTACGTGCCATCGAAAAAATACGACCGTTTCCAATTAAAATGGTTTGCCCCGGGCACGGACCGATACTGCGCACGAATTGGAGAAAATACGTTGATCTGAGCGAGAAATATGCAAAGGAAGCTCTCTCATTGGGCGAAAAACCCATGGTTTTTATCCCGTATGTATCTGCTTATCACAATACGTCAACCCTGGCTGAAGCTATCGCCAAAGGGGTAAGCATGGTGCCAGGCGTGCATGTCGAGGTTCATGATATCGAAAACATGTCGCTGGAGCATATGGAGTATTATATGGCTAACTGCACCGGCGTTATGATCGGTTCACCCACCATCAATCAGAATATATTAATGCCTGTTTACCAGTTATTTGCAGCTATTAATCCACTTCGTGACAAAGGAAAGCTTGCGTCCTCTTTTGGTTCTTATGGTTGGAGCGGCGAAGCTGCCAAAATGCTCGAATCGAATATGGCAAACCTGAAACTGAAATATTTCGGCGAAGGCTTGTATATCAAATTCACTCCGCACGAAGAAGGAATTGCCAAAGGCATTGCTTATGGTAAGGCATTTGCCGAAAATATGTTGCAGAACCTGGCACAACAGCAGTCGTAATTGGTAGCTGTTCAGTGCCTAAAGTGCCTAAAGTGCCTAAAGTGCCTAAAATGCCTAAAGTTCCTTGCTAACTTGAATTACTTTATTTTACAAGTAAGTACTTACTTAGGATTTTGATCAAATTCGCAGGTTTTGCAGGTCAATAATTGCAATTTTATGTTAAATAAGGGATTATTGGTAATTAATATCATTAACTATAGGCATTCTAGGCAATCAAGGCACTTTAAGTACTGTCAAGAGAGTAAAACTTTAATATGGTGAATAGTTAGCGTAATTGTAATTAAGTCGAAAATAGAATTTTTAGATGTTCAGATATTTCGGGATAGTAGGATTACTGGCCGTGCTGCTTACCACAGCTTGCAGTCCCGAGCGCAAACTTGCCCATACTTATCTGAAGCAGTATAAAGGGAATGGCATTATGATTGTCCCCTTGTTCGAGCTTTACAAGGATAATCTTACCATAAACTACGATACAATTCAGAAATATAGTGATGAACAGTTCGATTCTATTGCGTGGGCTCAGTCATGCTACATGCAGTATATCTCTGATTCTGTTTTCCTTACCACTTTCACCAATAGTCTTATTAATGAACTGAATACCATTGGATTTGATGTGTATGTTGATGGCAGTTCTGATCTTTTTCTCGCCTTACCTGATCCCAAATGGATGGTGCAGATTGCTCAGCTTCAGTTGAATGAAAAATATTCTAATGATTCCCGGCAGGCGTTTTCGCTTACTAACGGCGAATCATATTACAAGGATTTCCGGGTCAACCAGGTTAGCTTGGATAGTTGGTTTGAAGTGAGCCGCGCCAACACGGAAAATAAGCAGGTATTATACCTGAATGGTTATATCCAGGATAATTTGAAAGTAGGAATCGATTTTGATGTAATAGAAGGTCGCGCCGGCCTGCTTGCCAACCGCGATTCCATCACAATTGACGATGTTTACCGCATGGCGGATGAATCGGGGCAAAAACATTCCGAATTGTTGTTCGATTATTTTCTCAACGATTACATACGCGAAAATCTGCCCCCGGGCATTATAAACAGGCAATACTTCCACTTCGATCAGGCTTCAAAATCATTGAAACGAGGACTGAAGGAAAGATTTGATGTTGTAAATTGATAGGAATGCATTTTAATTTCTTGGTTTTCTGGCAGATAATTAATGTCCGCAAATTACCCAATATGACCACTGAATGACCACTGAATGACAATAGAATGACCACCGAATGACCCTTGATACCTAATTACCTCATAATCTCACCTGTAAACTTTAATTCCCAACCCCTATGTTTAAAACGAACGAATACTTCGACGGAAACGTAAAATCTATCGCTTTTGAAATGCCTGAAGGTCCAGCTACTATTGGCGTTATGGCTGCCGGTGAATATAAATTCGGTACTTCTTCGGTCGAATATATGACTGTTACTTCAGGCGAATTGCTTGTAATGCAACCCGGAGAAACCGAGTGGAAATCCTATAAACCTTTCGAAACTTTTGTGGTTGCCAAAGATGTAACTTTCAGGGTAAAAGCCGGAACCGATACCACTTATCTTTGCTTATATCGCTAAATTCCACCCCTGGAATAAGGCGTTACCGATTGATCAGCGAAATCGCCATCCAGGAATTTATAATATCCTGCAACGGCAATCATTGCTGCATTATCAGTAGTAAATTGAAATTCAGGAATATGCACTTTCCATCCCGCTGCTTCCTGCATGTCGGAAATGGCTTGGCGTAAACCTGAATTTGCTGACACTCCACCGGCAATGGCAATTTCATTTATTCCGGTCTGCTGGCTGGCCATTTTCAGTTTTACCATCAAAGTATTTACTATTGCCGATTGGATGGAAGCACATAAATCAGGCAGATTTTTTTGAATAAACCCGGAATCCTCTTTCAGTCGGTCTCTTAAAAAATAAAGGATCGAAGTTTTCAGCCCACTGAAACTGAAATTCAGATCCGGCACATTGGTTTTTGCGAATGTGTAAGCCTTTGGATTTCCCTCTTTAGCATATTTATCAATAAAAGGACCTCCCGGATACTCAAGTCCAAGCATTTTTGCCGATTTATCAAAGGCTTCACCTGCAGCATCATCAATAGTCTGTCCAATGATTTGCATTTCGTTAAACCCTTTTACCACAACAATTTGCGTATGTCCGCCCGAAACAGTCAGGCATAAAAAAGGAAATTCAGGAAGCTTTTTTTTCTTGCCCGGCTGAACAACGAAATGGGCAAGTATATGGGCTTTCAGGTGGTTCACTTCGACTATCGGAATATGTAATCCCATGGCAAAGGATTTTGCAAAGGATGTGCCAACCAATAAAGATCCTAACAAGCCGGGGCCACGGGTAAAAGCAATCGCGCTTAATTCTGTTTTGCTTATATTTGCACTCTTCAGTGCCTTGTCGATAACAGGTATGATATTTTGCTGATGGGCCCTGGATGCAAGTTCAGGAACCACGCCGCCGAAATCCTTGTGAACCTGTTGGTTAGCAATGATATTCGACAGTAGTACATTGTCTCGTAACACGGAAGCTGAAGTATCGTCGCAGGATGATTCGATACCAAGAATGTAAACAGGCATAAATGCAATCAGTTAGCTGCTTGTTCGAAAATTAAATGAATTCACCTGAACAAAACAGAATAAGGTAATTAATTATTTAAGCTGCAAAAGTATCAAAAAACCGGCTACCATAGTACTATTCATTCTGCTTTTCCTGCTGCTTACACCGCTGGCAGCTTTTGTAATGCTGCGAACAGCGCCGGTACAAACATTTTTAGCGCACCGTGCTGCCGAATTCCTCTCCAGGCAATTAGGCACTGAAGTAGTTGTCGGAAACTTCAGGCTAAACTGGTTTCTCGATGCAGTGATTACTGATATTAAAGTACTCGACAAACACAATAAAATTTTGTTACAGGCAGGAAAAATCAGGGCAAACGTAAAGTCCATCGATTTTGAAAAACACAGGCTGTACCTGAATGAAATTTCACTTGAAACTGCTGATATCAACCTGGTTACTTATAAAGGTGACAGCAGCATGAATCTCCAGTTTATTATCGACCATTTTTCATCGTCGACTATTGATACCACACCATCGGTACCATGGCTGCTTCAGATTGAAAATATTAAGCTGAAAGAATCGCATTTTGCTCTCTGCGACGAACGGTACATGAGTCCTGGGAAAGGTATAGACTTCTCGGATCTGGATATCTCGAACCTCAACCTTGGCGTGAAGAATATTGTTTTTAGCGGCGATAGCATACAGGCCAATATCATGCTATTAACATGTAAGGAGAAAAGCGGATTCAGGCTCGATGATTTTACTGCCAATATTGTTGCTTGTCCAAGAGGACTTAAAGCCGATAAACTTCAGATAACTACCGCAAAAAGTCGTCTGTCGATGGATTTGAAGTTTGAATACGATTCGTGGAACGCCTATGGTTATTTCCTCGATAGTATCAGGATAACGGCCAACATACTGCCATCGCAGCTCGATATGCGCGATATAGTTTCTTTTGCCCCGGATATTGATGGAATGGAAGATATTTTTGATTTCTCGGGTAAAATAAGGGGAACGGTTTCATCATTTTCTGCCAGGGACTTTCAGTTTGCTTTTGGAAAATCAACTTCTTTCAAAGGCGACATTATCATGAATGGCCTGCCTAATGTTGAAGAGACTTTTATTAACCTGAAGACGGATGCTTTTTTTACCAATATGCAGGATTTACAATCCTTTTCGCTGCCTTATTCCGAAGGAGTGAATACGATAACCTTGCCTGATGAAATAACTAAGCTTGGCAATGTGGCAATAAACGGGCGATTCACCGGATTTTACAATGATTTTGTTTCGAAAGCTACGTTTATAACTGATGTTGGCCAGGTTACAACTGATATTTTGCTTACTAATAACAAGGAAACTAAAAACCATGAGTACGACGGAAAAATCTTAGTCGAGTCTTTTAATGTAGGTAAAGTATTCAATATTAAGCAACTTGGCACACTTGATTTGTATGCCACTATTAAAGGGAAGAACTTCAGTCTCGACAGGGCTGATCTCACGGCTAAGGGAGAGATTACCAATCTGCAATACGAGGGTAATACAATTGGTCTCATTAATGTGGATGGCGATTTCAGACATCGAAGATTCAGTGGCGGGATTTATATCAACGACGAATTGTTAAAGCTCGATTTTGTTGGTTCGGCAGACTTCTCGAAAGATTTTCCTGCTTTCGATTTTCAGGCAGATGTTACCAATGCAAACCTGGCTAAACTAAACCTGGTGACAAGCGATTCCATCGTGATGCTTTCGACCAGCACCGATTTTAAATTTACCGGCAATACGATTGATAATCTTATCGGCGGATTGCATTTTAGTAACACGAGCTTTACACTTGGAGATAACACATTAAAAATGAATGATTTGTCCGTTGTAACAACTGCTTTGGACAACGGAGGAAAACGAATGGAGGTGAAAAGCGATTTTGCCGATGCCGTTTTTACGGGTCAATACACCTTTGATGATATGGCTGAGTATCTTACGGTTGCTTTTACTGAATTTCTGCCCTCGCTTGCGGGCGGAGAACTGCAACCTCTTCGTCCTAACAGGGGGAGCTTCGACTACACTATTCAACTCAAGCACACAGATTCGCTGACTCAGATGTTTTTGCCATGGCTTAAAATTAATCCTAAAACGGTTATTTCCGGGACCTTTGATCCGGCACTTGGCAAGATTGATGTTACTGGCCGCTCTCCAATGATCGTTCTGAACGGATTTGCACTCCACGATTGGAAACTTACAG
>CAIXAQ010000447.1 GCA_903917425.1 uncultured Bacteroidales bacterium | reverse complement strand
TATATAAAATGCTTGAAATATACCTGCGATCGATGAGTTCGATATTTTTCCAGGATAACCTGATTGCCGGTGTAATAATAGCTGTTACCCTGCTGATAAGCTCGCGTATAGCTTTTTCATTGTCGGTTATCGGTTTTCTTTCAGCCTATTTGTTTGCCCATTTTTCGGGTTCTGCAACTGCCAGTATCACTTATTACAATATTGGAGCCAACTACATAATGGTCGCCATTGCAATTGGAGCTTTCTTTATAATTCCGTCAAAATTTTCTTATCTCTGGGCCATACTTTTAGTTCCCCTCACGTCACTTGTGCTGCTGTTCACGAATAAACTATTCGGGTATGTTCAATTGCCGGTTTTCTCCCTTCCTTTTTCGTTTGTGGTGATCTTGTTTGTATATTTTCTGCTTTTACGAACCAATCCAGGCAAACTGCATCTGACCCCGATTCAGTATTATTCGCCCGAAATAAATCTTTACGCTTTCAATAACAATAAAGAGAGACTTTCAAACCTTCTTTATTTCCCGCTGAATTTACCATTCTGGGGCGAGTGGCAGGTTTCACAGGGACATGATGGGAAATACACGCACAAAGGCGATTGGGGGAAGGCTTTCGATTTTGTAATTGCAGACGACCAATCAAAAACCCATAGGTCAAACGGTTTGTTGTGCGAGGATTACTACTGCTATAACAAGCCTGTACTTGCTCCTGCCGATGGCATAGTAGAAGAAATTGTTGATACAATCGACGAGAATGAAATCGGGAAAATAGACACTTCCAATAACTGGGGCAACACAATAATTATCAGGCATTTGCCCGGATTATATACCCAGATGTCGCATATAAAGAAAGGCTCTTTTAAAGTATCGAAGGGTGATTTTGTTAAAGGTGGCGATTTTTTGGCTCTTTGTGGCAATTCAGGCCGATCGCCGGAACCACACCTGCATTTCCAGGTGCAGACCACTCCCCTTCTGGGTACGCGAACCATTGATTATCCATTTGCCTATTACCACGAAAGAAAAGGACAGAGCCTGTTGCGACAATTTAGCAAACCAGAGGAAGGAGATTTTGTTACTGTTACAAATACAATTCCGTTGATAAAAAAAGCTTTTGAGATAACTCCTGCTTCTATTTTAAGATACGTTTATAAAAATGGAGAGGAAACCGAAAAAACCGAACAATGGGAAGCCTTTACTGATGCCTACAACAATAAGTACTTGTATTGTAAAGAAACAGAATCGAGTGCCTTTTATATTAACGATGGTTCGATGTTTTACTTTACTTCGTTCGACGGCGATAAGAACTCCTTACTTTATTATTTTTACCTGACGGCATATAAAGTGTTTTTTGGATCCATCAACAGCGACATCAAAGATGCTATGCCTCTTAATATCCTCAGGAACAAAAGACCAGGTATTTGGTTTCAGGATTTTTTAGCTCCGTTTTACAGTTATATGCGAATATGGTTCTCCATACAACCCGAAACTGCAGATAGTCCTTTTGATACTGAAATACTTGTTTTAAAATCAAAAATTCAGGTTTCGATGTTTAAAAACATCCGTACTGAAAGTTCGGGCATTATCACGTTGAGCGAAAACTGCATCAAGGAATTTACCTATGAAAACGAAAAAACAAAAATACATGCTAAATGTTTAAAGGTATGAGTTGTGCCAGAATTTACCTTGCTGGCAATTCCAGCATCAACAGCAAATAGTATGATAAAATGAATAATAACTATCTGAATAACAGTTAACAGAATGTAACAAAAATCAGCATATAAATCTTAACTAAATAACGAAAATAATATGAAAATGC
>CAIXAQ010000446.1 GCA_903917425.1 uncultured Bacteroidales bacterium | reverse complement strand
GCAACTTATAGTAGTATTACTGCAATAACAGGCGATGCTTCTGCTTTAATAGCCGTTGCAAATAATGGGGTATGCGGTTCTACTGATGCCGGTGCAAGCTGGACAGACGTTTCCGGAAATGGAATGGATGTTTCTACTGAAAACGAATATGGTGGTGCAGTTATGACTTCTTCAGGCATTTTTGTTGGAACGTTTGGAGGTATTTACAAAACAACAAATGCTGGAACTTCCTGGACAAGCTCTGACGAAGGAATTCATTGTCAATCTATTAAATCACCTTCTGTTGTTTCGCTGGGAACGGATATTTTTACCGGAACTTCGTACGGCGGAGTATTTCGTTCGTCAGATTTAGGTCAAACCTGGACAAATGTGAGCAACGGACTTTCGCTGAATGAATACACAGACTATGCTACACCAAAATTTGTAGGAACAAATGCAACAACATTATTTTCCGGTGCTTACATGTCGAACGATGCCGGTGCAACCTGGGCGCTACACAATTCACCCGGCAAAGTTGGTAATTTACCCTGGATAGTTCAGGATGGAGTTTTACTTACGTTGGATGCTAATAATGGTATTTATCGTTCAACCGATAACGGTATTTCATGGGTATTAAATCCTCTCGGAATGGTTGGAAGTTTATGCTCTGACGGAACAACCTTATATCTTACAAATCCTCCTGCAGTTGCTATGGATCCTTTTTTATATTATTCTAATGATGCCGGTGCAACATGGATTCAAAGTACATTAAACGCACCCGGAAATTCAAATCCTTATGGTAATTTATATTTCACCGGAAATTCAATGCTTTTCATAAGCGCACAATCCGGTATATATGAAGGACAAGGAATTTGGCGTTCAACAAATCATGGAGCAGGTTGGACAAGAGTTCTTGCAAACTATGGTGGTGGCAGATTAACTTTTGGCGAAAACGTCATGTATGTGTCAGGTGTTTATACAAATCCGAACAATGGTAACCAAACTCCTGCCATGTACAAATCGGAAAATGACGGACTAACCTGGACAAATCTTATATATCTTGAAAATTCTTTAGAAGCAACTCTTACTGCTAGCGGTTCAGATGTTTTTGCAGCAACTGCAACTTATGCTTATGGTTTAGTATCCGATTCAAAAATTATGATGTCGTCGGACAAGTGTGTTACCTGGACGGATGTAAGCACCGGTTGGCTTTTCAATAAAATTCCGGTTAGTTCCATGACCATTTTAAATAACAGAATTTATGCAGCAACTTCGGGTGGTTCAATATGGCAAAGAAATATTGATGAATTAACATTACCTGCACAACCAAGCGCAATTGCGGGAGCAGCTGCTCCTTGTGCAAATACAACTCAAACATATTCAGTCGATAATGTTCCCACTACAACTTATACCTGGCAATTACCTGCCGACTGGACTATTTTATCCGGTCAAACAACCAACTCAATAACCGTTAAAGCTGGAAGCCAATCAGGTTTTATTGCCGTTAGTCCTTCAAATAATTTCGGAATAGGTTTATTACGGATAATTTCAGTTTCTTCTTTAACAGCACCGGCTCAAACATCGGTAATCAGCGGACTTGCAACCCCGGTATCGGGAACTTCCCAGGTTTATAGTGTTGAAAATGTTGCAGCAGTTACATATACCTGGACTTACCCAGGCGATTGGATTCAAACCGCAGGAGGAACTTCAAATTCAATAACAGTAACAATTGGAGCAATATCAGGAACTATCGGCGTTGTTCCTTCAAATAATTGCGGTGAAGGTGCTGTTCAAAGTTTAGCAGTTGCAGCACAACCGAATGGTATTAATGATTTACCTTCAAACAATTCTGTTTCAGTTTATCCAAATCCGGGCAATGGATTATTTAATGCCGTAATCACAAGTGCATCTCCTGATATGTTTTTCATACAGTTGTATAATGCTGTTGGGGATATGGTTTATGAAAAAAGCAAGGTTGTGGTCAATGGCAACGTCAAACTCTCCATCGATATACAATCATTGCCTTCTGGAATTTACACGGTAAAATTCACTGGCAGTACTGAACAGATAATCAGGAAAATGGTGATCAGACGCGATTAATG
>CAIXAQ010000445.1 GCA_903917425.1 uncultured Bacteroidales bacterium | reverse complement strand
TTAAATTGGCACCTATATAATATTGTCAAGTCAAATGTCTGTAGTGTATCTCAAGTCACACAAAAGACAATTGTTTTCGTGTCCGGGCCAAATCATAGTTTCATCATCAAACTGTTCAAATATTCTTCTTATTGAATATATTGCCTGGGCTTTATTACTGTGTTTTGACTTTGTCTGGACTTTTATACCCGGAATCAGTGCATCACCTGTAAACAAGTTTTTACCTATGAGGTATGACAGGCAATCCCTATTGTGCCCCGGTGTATAGATGACTTTAGCAAAAACTTTTGCAGATAGATATATACTATCATTTTCGGATACAATATTAACAGGTATTATGTTAACAACAAATGGATTTTCAGTATAATAGGAGCTGTTTAGTTTTGCAGAGAACATACCTTCCCTGGCATATTCTGAAGCATAAACATCTGCTTGTGGGTATAATTCGTACAGATCATTTATGCCGTAAATATGATCGAAATGCGAATGAGTGATGAGAATTCCCTTTACATATTTGTCGTTACCAGATAACCATTGTATGATTGGCCTGCTATCACCGGGATCGATCACCCAGGTTCCGTTATCCGAACCGATCTGGATTAAATAAGTATTTGAAGTAAAAACACTATTTACAAATCTTAAAACTTTCATGAACTTAACAAATTCTATTTTGAGCAGAATTCAATAAGAAGGCCATGAGTTGATTTTGGATGTAAAAAACCAATATTCATACCTTCTGCCCCTTTCCTGGAACGGCGGTCAATTAGTGCAAAGCCATTCTCTTTTGATTCAAGCAGAGCTTCATCAGTATTTTCGACTGAAAGAGCAATGTGATGTATTCCTTCTCCTTTTTTCTCAAGAAAAGTTCCTATGGGTCCTTCAGGATCAGTAGATTCGAGCAATTCAATTTTTGTTTGACCGATTAAAAAAAAGGCAGTTTTTACATTTTGATCTGCAACTTCCTCGATAGCATAGCATTTGGTTCCAAGAAGGGTTTCATAAAATGGAATACTTTCATTAAGGCTTTTAACGGCAATGCCGATATGATCGATATAGTTTGGTTTCATAATGTTAAAATAGATTTTTAAATGTAATGCAAGAGGTTTTTGTCATTCAAATTAATTTGATTTGTAAAACTGTAAGATGGGACCTCCTCAGGAATATCCAAGCCCGGGAGCAGCAAGCAATACGCTTAAATCGCCATTGAGTGTCCGGTCGTTCTGTGCCTCTTTCAAGGCAATAGGGGTTATGGATGGCACAGTGTTACCACCAGTTTCATAAAAACGATAAAATTCAGATTCGTCAATTTTCATTTTCTTCCGGAGCAGTTCCATTATGTATTTATTAGCTAGGTGAAAAACGAAAAGATCAATTTCATCCTGTTGAATGTTATTCCTGTAAAGACTATCTTCCATAAGGCGTGGGAAGTAATCTAAGGTGTAGTTTAGAATTTCAGCTCCCTCAAGAAACAAATAGCCGGATAGTTTTGGATTCCCTGACTCATTAAATGACAGATCATTCAGCCAGTTCT
>CAIXAQ010000444.1 GCA_903917425.1 uncultured Bacteroidales bacterium | reverse complement strand
GGCGATTTTGATGAGATAGATCAGTACCTGGCTGATGGCGAAAAGGTCTTTCAGTATCTCGATGAGATAAAAGCCCTAAAACACTGGAACCCGGATGGAAAGCCCCTTACTGTATTTGAGCAGAATTATCTTAAGTTTTATAACTCGCTGGCTCCCTGCTATAAGTTGTTCCGCGAAGAATTACTCAAACGCTCCGAAGGTTATTTCGGACTGGCATTTGATATTTTACTGGGTGAAATTCAGCATAAATCGTTTGCCGAATGGGATAGTATTGTGTTTGCCGGATTTAATGCCTTAACCGTAGCTGAGGAAAGGCTGTTTAAACATTTGCTGGAGGTTGGGAAAGCTGAGATATTTTGGGATGCTGATGATTATTACCTTACAGATCCGCAGCAGGAAGCAGGATATTTTTTAAGGGGATATTCTAAAAAAAATACGTTTGGCTTCTTAAATTGGATAAGCAATTCACTGGCAACAAGCGAAAAAGCGGTTTCGGTCATTGGTATCCCGGGAAATGTGGGTCAGGCAAAGCTGGCCGGAGAGTTAATCAAAGAATTGATCCTAAAAAATGGAAATGCCGACGGAATAGCCCTTGTTCTGGTTGACGAAGGTTTGTTGATTCCTGTGCTTAATTCAATCCCGGAAGAAACGGGGGATTTCAATGTTACCATGGGGTTTCCGCTAAAACAAACACCTGTATTCTCGTTAATCAACATTGTGCTTTCGATGTTTGTTAGTGCGCAACGTTTTGCTCAAACTCCTCCGGATGCAAAACCCGGGGGTGAATTGAAATTAAGATTCTATCACAAGGACATACAGCGATTTCTTTCTCACCCTTTTATACTTTCAACGAAGGAAAGTTCTGTGGCATATTCCGGCAAGCCTGATAATGTGCTGGCAGTTAATTCGTTCTATTCTTCTGAAGCCTTATTGTCTCTCTTTAATGAGGCAAACAAGCCTCTTGCCGCTATTTTTAAGCCATTCCTTGATATAAAGCAGATTGAATCAGGAGATATTATCCGCCTTATCAGAGACCTCATTTCGTTTTTACGCGATCAGTTTTCACATAAAGAAAGTGATGGATACAGTTTGAAAGGACAGGTTCACCCTATTGAACTTGAATACCTTTTTCATGCAGCGGCATTATGTTCAAAACTGGATATAATTGTAAATGATCCTGATCTGAAGCCGGATATCCAAACTGTACAGTCGTTGGTAAGCAACCTGATTTCCGGGATGAGACTGCCATTTTACGGGGAACCGCTAAATGGATTGCAGGTGATGGGAATGCTGGAAACCCGCCTTCTCGATTTTCGCGACATTATCATGATTTCGGTAAACGAAGGATTATTGCCGAAAGGGAAGCATCAGACAACTTTTATTCCGGATGATGTTCGGGCTCAGTTTGGGATGCAGCGATACAGCGAGCGAACTTCCGTTTTTGCTTACCATTTTTACCGGCTGATGCAGCGCGCTGAAAATGCATGGCTGATCTATAATACCGAAGCCGACGAATTGGGAGGAGGCGAGAAAAGCCGGTTCATCAGCCAGATGCTTTATGAAATGCCGGTTGTGAATCCGAAAATCAAAATTTCGGAGCAAACACTGTCGGTTGTTCCGGAAAATACAAATGCCGGAGGAATTTCGATTGAGAAAACGCCAGATGTCATATCCCGCTTGCGACAGATAGCTGAAAAGGGACTTTCGCCGACAGCACTTGCCATGTATATGAATTGTGGATTGCAGTTCTACTTTTCGCGGGTTTTAAATATCAGCGAACCCGACCAGGTATCCGAAACCATTGATGCTGCTACACTTGGAGAGGTTGTTCATGAAGCATTACATAAGACGTACGAAAGTCAGAAAACGCTTGTTATAACCCCGGAAATTTTGTCACTCATGATGCCGATTGCTATTCAAAAGGTACATGAGGCTTTTTCCAGGAGGTTTAATGCGGGTGAATTATCGACCGGGAAAAACCTGCTTATTGTTAAAGTGGCCGAAAATATGATAAAGCGTTTTTTGCATGCTGAGAAGCGATATCTTGAGGAAACCGGTGGCTCAATCGAAATACTGATGTTAGAAGAAAAGCTTGAATCTTATGTTGAAATTGCAGATTCCATAAGTGGTGAGTTATTCAGTGTTAAAATTCATGGCAATGCCGATCGTATTGACAGGGTAGGAGGGGTGACCCGTATCATTGACTACAAAACGGGGAAAGTTGAAAATAAAGACCTTAAAATTGACCTGATTTCAAATATCAGGGAAAAAGATGGGCCGGGAAAACTCTTGCAGGTCCTCGCTTATGCTTTAATGTATTCAGAAATGCAGCCTTTATTGGCAGGGCCGCTGATTTCGGGCATTATTTCGCTGCGAAAATCATCGTCGTACCTGATCAGAACTGATATCTCCAGGAGCGATTGCATTGATAAAGCCATACTCAAAGAATTTAAAACTGAGCTGGAAGTGATCATTGCAGGCATTTTTAACGCCTCAGAGCCATTCAGTCAGACTGAGAATCGTGATACCTGCAATCTTTGTGCTTTTAATGCAATTTGTAACCGTACTGTGAATTAGGCTTTTAAAAGGAATTATCACTACCGGTGAAATTATTTTTTAAAAATATGTCCAAATATTTTGGAGTCTGATAAAAAGTGTTACTTTTGCAGTCCCAATAACTATATTTGGTTCGGTAGTTCAGTTGGTTAGAATACGTGCCTGTCACGCATGTGGTCGCGGGTTCGAGTCCCGTCCGGACCGCAAAAGCCTAGAAGTTCTCTTCTGGGCTTTTTGCTTTTATATCAATTAGTTGCAGTAGTATCAAGCCTTCCAGAAGGTTTTAAAATACAGAGAAATAAAAATAATATCCTTTATTTTGATGTATTTTTATAATTTTAGTCTACCGATAATCTACCAATAATCTACCAATAATCTACCAGACATTATGCGTAAGACAGCTATCTACAATTTGGTATTCAACCGTAAGAAACAAAAAATGTTGCCTGGCGACACTGCCCTCATCCAGATCGAGATACGTTTGCCCGGCACACAAAAAAAATATCTGGGCACGAACATATATGTAGAAGAAAAACAATGGGACATCCGCACCAAACAGGTTTCAGGATCCGGAATGGATAGTTTTTACAATCTTCAGATAAGCGATTTTGTAAACAAGTTGCGAAAGTACGAAATGGATCTGAACAATTCAGGGCGGCTTATCACCACTACTGACTTACAGGAATTTGTAAATAACAGATCGAGTGCCGGCAGTTTTTATGAGTTTATGAAGCGCGAATGCGAAAAACGCAATGATATCACTGTTAAAACCCAGCAGTCGCACCTTACCTGTGCCAACCGGCTGAAAGCTGAAGGTATTATTATGTTCGCCGATTTAACTTTTCAAAACATTACATTGTTCGACCAGGCTTTGAGGGCTGAAGGAAAGCAGCAGCCTACCATTCACAAGTATCATAAGAACATCAAAACATACATACATCTGGCCGAAAAATGCGGCTTGATAGATTATGGTAAAAACCCCTACCTCAAATTTTCGGTACCACATGGCAAGCATGCCATCCGGCAACGGTTGGACGATGCAGAGATTAAACGTCTTACAAGTACCGAAATTGCAGATACTGTCATCTCTCTCTCCCGGGATCTGTTTGTTTTCAGTGTTTATACAGGATTAGCCTACAAAGATGTGCAAGGGTTGAAGCCATCACACCTGCGCGAAATTGATGGGAAACTGTGGATCGAGGGATTAAGAAAAAAGAGCGGCGAATATTACACGGTGTACCTTTTGCCCGAGGCTGTGGACCTAATAGCGAGGTACCGCAAACCGGGTATCGGTACAATATTTCCGGCGCCGGAACTGTACATGCAAAACCGGTTGTTAAAACTTGTAGCCGTTTCATGCTCCATTATCAAGCCGCTCAGTACGCATGTTGCCAGACACACCTGCGCCACACTTTTGCTGCGAAAGGATGTAAGTCTGAAAGTGATCAGT
>CAIXAQ010000443.1 GCA_903917425.1 uncultured Bacteroidales bacterium | reverse complement strand
GATAAAGCAACAATGGATCCCCATTCGTTCAATGCATCGAATTTCTTGGCAGTCTGAATCACTTTATGAAACGAAATCGCCGAGATATCCATAGTTTTCAGGTAATTATCATAACTGACTGCATCATAGGGAATTTTCTTTCGCACGTTCGGTGACATTCCAATGGAATGCAGGATAAAATCAATTTTACCATCAAAATGCTCCATCGTTTTCGTGAAAACATTTTCGAGATCCGGTATACTGGTAGCATCGGCCGGGATAATAATGGCTCCGGTGGCTTCGGCTAATTTGTGGGTATCGCCCAACCGCAGTGCCATTGGTGTATTGGTCAGAACAAACTGAGCTCCTTCTTCATGTGCTCTTTCTGCCACTTTCCATGCAATCGACATGTCGTTCAATGCACCGAAAATGATGCCTTTTTTGCCCTTAAGTAAATTGTAAGCCATTGTATTTGTTTTAATTAATAATTCAATTTATAAGCTCATCGTTCAGGCAGTAAAGCTAAAAATAAGGAAATTTCACCTTAATTCAGCTACCTGATATACCCCGTTTTTCATTTTTTAAACTTTGTCTGAGATAGTGCAAAAACGCAATTTTAACTTGTGTAATTAAGTAACTCGCGTGCCGTAACTTTGGCTGATTCGGTTATTACTTCATCGCTCAGCATCCGTGCAATCTCGTTCACACGTTCCTCGTTCGAGAGTACTTTCAGGCTTGAAACAGTCGAAGTGCCTCCATCTTCTTTATACGCAAGCAAATGACTATCAGCTTTACCGGCAATCTGCGGAAGATGTGTTATTGCTATAACCTGCATGTGTGTTGACATGTTGCGCATGATACTTCCCACTTTTCCGGCAATATCACCCGAAACGCCGCTATCAATTTCATCGAAAAGCACAGTTGGTAGTAAACTGCGGTTCAGTACCAACGACTTAAGCGCCAGCATGAGGCGTGAAAGTTCACCTCCCGATGCAACCTTTTGAATTTCACGTATTTCGCCACCTTTATTGGCCGAAAACAGAAAGTTTATCTTGTCGGTACCTGTGGCAGAAAAATTAACCAGTGCTTCTTGTTTTATTTTAAATGTTGCTGATTGCATACCCAGATTTTCCAATACTTTTTGCATTTCAGCCTCAATATTTGGTATTACTGCAATTCTCAGCCCAGATATAACATCGGAAACTTTTAAAAGTTCACTTTCCTTTGCTGACAGCAATTCCTTTAGCTCAGCAATGCGGGTTTCGATTGAGCCGATTGAATATAATTTATCGGATATTGCATTCATGATCATTATAAGTTCAGCCACAGACTGAACCCTGTGTTTTTGCTCCAGGTGGTAAATTAAATCAAGTCTCGAACTGATTTTTTCAATCCTGTCGGCATCAAAATGAACCTGATCTGAAAAAGTCCTGAGATCGTCCGAAATATCCTTAATATCAATAATGCTTCCGTTAATCCGTTCTGCAAGTGGTAACAGGTGATGGCTGAAACGGGCAGCCTGATCAAGAAGTTGTTTTATTTCTGTAAGCCTGTCGGTGATATTTATTTCATTGTCAGCGAGTAAACCAATTGCCGAAAAAGTGCGGGTTTTAATTTCTTCTGCATGTGTTAGTGTTTCAAGCTCTTCTTCGGCTTCCAGTTGCTCGTTTGGCGAAAGATTTGACTTTTCGAGCTCTTCAAACTGAAAATTCAGAAATTCCTTTTCATTTATACTTTGTTGCTCTTTTTGAATGCACTCGGCTAAATCTGCTTTAAGCGCATTGTATCCGGCAAATAAATCCCGGTATGCAGCGAGTATTTTGGGTTGCCCGACGTATGAATCGACCATACCGAGCTGAAATGCAGCATCATTGAGTTCGAGAGTCTGGTGTTGGGAGTGAATATCGACCAGCCTCTCCCCTATCTCTTTGAGAGCATTCAGGTTTACAGGGGTGTCGTTGATAAATGCTCTTGATTTTCCCTGGGGATTTATTTCGCGTCGGAAAACTGAAATAGGTTCATAATCAAGGTCATTGGCTTCGAATATATTGTCAAGGTTATATCCTTCAATTAAAAAACGGCCTTCAACTATGCACTTCCTGGCTTTATCCCTGAGTACCGATGTATCCGCACGCTGCCCCAGAATAAGCGAAAGTGCACCGACCAGGATAGACTTTCCAGCCCCGGTTTCGCCTGTAATACAGGTAAATCCCTTATGAACACTTATTTCAAGTTTAGGGATCAGTATAAAATTTTCGACCGAGAGATGCAGCAGCATGTTCAGGTATTTAACTTTTGCGAAAGCAAATATAAGGAATTGTGTGGATTGAGACCTACTTCGGTGATTGCATGATCTGCTGATACTTGGATCCATTGGCAGGATCAATCTCTTTCAGGATATTGATCACCTTAGTTTTATCCATGGGTGCTGCCTGCGTATAAATATTAATCATTTCATCGCGCTTGGCATCAATAAATGTCTGAACAATATATATACCTGTTTTTTCGCGGTTTACCCTTTGAATGTTTTCGAGGCATTCGGTTACGCCGAGCCGCCCCATTTCAATATTGTCCGACATTAAGTCGAGGCCGAGACGATGATACGTGTACAATCCTTCACGGAAAGGTGCATATGTGTTGTTCATTAGGTTTTCGACAAGCCAGAAACGATTTTTAAGACTTTCGAATGCTTTCCAGCCTTTTTCAGGAGAATTCTGGGCTGCATTCACAACGGCACGCGCTTTTTCGTAGTAAGGAGTTCCCCCAAATTTGGTGAAAGAGTCAGCATCAACACCTAACATTACGTACAGGTAATAAGCAACCATCGAAGTCAGGTTCGATGTATAAACATCATCATTGTATTCAAGCGGGTCAAATTCAACATATTTGAAATCAAAATCTTTATCTACGAGGTTCAATAAATTGGTATTATAGGATGTTTTGTATACCGGGCGCTGTAAAACAACATTTACCTTGCCTTTAAACTGATCGGAAGAAATCCGGTCAGTTACGGTGATCATAATCGAGCATTCGATTCGTTCTTCGGTCTTGTAAACGAAATTTGACCACTTCCGGTTATTAACAAACTCATACAGTTCGGTTTGCAGGGTTTGGAATACTTTTTTCTCACTACCTTCCACCTGTGATGAATTTACCGATATCTGACACATGAACTCCTGCGCCTTTACT
>CAIXAQ010000442.1 GCA_903917425.1 uncultured Bacteroidales bacterium | reverse complement strand
TTAGCCTGCCTTAAAGGTCCGCCCTTAAAAAAGCACAACCCACCGATATTATAGTCGCGTATTAATCGCGAAAGCTTGTGTATTTCAGCCGAATCAGTTTCCGAATTGGCTCTCAGCATAAATAACTGTCCGATACGCTGTTGCGTTGTGAGTGCCGAATAAACTGAGTCGACCCAATGTTCTTCTGCTTTATTAATCCTATTCTGCTCCTGGGCAGATACAAACAAGCAACTCGTCAGGCAGGGTAAAAGAACCAGGTACTTTAATCTGAATTTCAATATTTTGATAAAAATCATCAATCAGTTATTAGGTAAATCAACTATTTATGTTCCACTGCAACTTTAATGGGTAAAATTAGATTGTCAGAAGTCGGAAGACTGGAGCCGGAAGTTACATTGAAAACTATTTTATCCAATATTTGTGACACTTTAACATCAACTGATATTCTTCGACTTATTTACAATTGGCAGAATGTACTATCATTCAGCAAACACTTCCGACTTCGGTCTTCCGACCAAAAAAGAAACATTCCATCTAATTTGTGATAGAACCACTATTTTCAACCTAATCATGAGCGAAAACAGATTAGCTAAGCTAAGAATGAAAATATCTCCCAAAATTATTAACAATCCATACACCACACACTCTATTATTTTAAATTAGCCAAATATTTACAAACACTACATGGCAACAACAACTCAAATGGTAGCCCTGGCAACCCAGGTGCGAAGAGACATAGTAAGAATGGTGCATGCGGTTCAGTCGGGTCACCCGGGCGGAGCGCTTGGTTGTGCTGATTTTATGACTGCATTATATACTTCAGTATTAAACCACGACCCCAAAAATTTCACAATGGATGGTCGTGGGCAGGATATGTTCTTTCTTTCGAACGGGCATCTTTCGGCCGTTTGGTACAGTGTACTTGCCCGGACAGGATATTTTCCAATCAGCGAACTGGCGACTTTCAGGAAATTAAATTCCCGCCTCCAGGGACATCCTACACCGGCTGAACATCTGCCTGGCATACGAATAGCCTCAGGATCGCTGGGCCAGGGTCTTTCGGTGGCCTTAGGTTCCGCATTAGCCAAACGACTGGACAAGGATCCCAACCTTGTTTATACCTTGCATGGTGATGGTGAATTACAGGAAGGACAAATCTGGGAAGCTGCCATGTTTGCCGCCGGAAGAAAAGTAGATAATATTATTGCAACCGTCGACTACAACGGGAAGCAGATAGATGGCCCGGTTGACGATGTTATGCCTCTTGGAAATCTGAGGGCTAAGTGGGAAGCTTTTGGCTGGTTGGTCCTGGAAATGAACGGACACGATTTCGACGAAATCCTTGCGATTTTAGCGGAAGCGAAAACACTTACCGGTCACGGCAAACCAGTAATTATACTCATGCATACCCATATGGGGCAAGGTGTCGATTTTATGGTCGATAAACATCAATGGCATGGCTCGCCTCCAAGTAATAAAGATTTGGAATCAGCGTTAGCTCAGTTAGAGGAAACTTTAGGCGACTATTAATTAAGGGGTTAGGGGTTGGGGTTTAGGGTTTAAAAACTGAATTAAAAACATTGAACACAGAATGCAAAATTTAAAAGTAATGTCAGCCCCTTACTTTTTCATTCTTTATTTAATGTTAAATGTTTTTCATTACCTTTTGATTCCGGTTTGCCCAGTTTAAGCATTTAGAATGCATTGCAACCGGGCATTCCAATTTTTGAGAGAGATAATCCTTTTTTATCACTTCATACATTAGCGACTTGTTAATCCATTTTAAGCATCCTTCTGAAAATCAGATATTTTGAAAAAAGCAGGCAGGTATAAAACAGTCATACTATCGATAGTATTTTTATTATGGATGGCATCTGGTATTCTAGCTCAAAATCAGCCGCCTGCAGTTCAAAAATCGCCACCAACGACAAGGATCTTGTTTATTTTTGACGCTTCGCAAAGTATGCTTGGTCGTTGGCAAAGCGATACAAAATTTAATATTGCCAAGCGTATAGTATCCGAAATGCTTGATAGCATTGCCAATCTCAAAAATACGGAATTTGCGCTCAGGGTTTATGGGCATCAGTACCAGTTCCCCCCCCAGGTATGCACCGACACCCGGCTGGAAGTTCCTTTTTCGCCCGGCAATACATCAAAAATCAAGAGCCGCCTCAGGACTATTTCCCCCAGGGGCACTACCCCGCTTGCCTATTCGCTCGAACAATCGGCAAAGGATTTCCCTCCCTGCAGCAATTGCCGCAATATTGTGATATTGATTACCGATGGCATGGAGGAATGCGCCGGTGACCCTTGCGCTGTATCGCGGATGCTACAGAAAAACGGCATCATACTGAAACCCTTTATTATCGGAATTGGGCAGGATTTTAACCTGGCATTTAATTGCGTGGGCACCTATTTTGATGCCACCAACGAAAAAGACCTCCGCAAAGCTTTGAGTATTGTCATTTCACAGGCTCTCAATTCTACTACCATGCAGGTAAATCTGCTTGACGAATCAGGAAGACCTACCGAAACAGATGCGGCCATGACTTTTACGGATATTTTCTCAGGTAAAATAATGTATAATTTCATCCATACCATGAATAACCGTGGTTTGCCCGACACACTGGTAATTGACCCCCTGATTACATATCGTGTTGATATTCACACACTGCCACCAGTTTCAATTGATACATTACACATCATACCCGGTAAACATACCGTAGTGGCTGCCGATGCGCCACAGGGATACCTGCAGTTAAAAATGGCCGGTAGCAGCAATGCAGTAAAAGGATTGCAGAGCATTGTCAGAAGGAGTGGTTCGATCCAAACCCTGAATGTGCAGAATTTTGGGGACACCGAAAAATACATTACCGGGAAATACGATCTTGAAATTCTATCACTTCCTCGTATCTCATTGAACGACATTGACATAAGCCAAAGTCATACTACAACCATCGAAATACCCGAGCCTGGTATTGCCGTTTTCAAAAAATCTTTCAATGGATACGGCACGCTTTTACTTTACGATAAGAATAAGTTGACCCGTATTTATGAACTGAGCGAATCACTCACCCTGGAAACACTCTACCTTCAACCGGGAAGTTACCGTATTGTATTTCGTCCTAAAAGCTCCCGGTCAACCCAATACACTGTCGAGCAAAACTTTGTGATTGAATCGGGAAAAACCACTGACATTCAACTTTATAAATAGAAATAATCAAAGCCTCAATTTTACTTTTTTAGGAAAATCAATACTTATGACAGAATATACCTCTACTGAACAAAAAGACACCCGCTCAGGTTTCGGAGCAGCTTTATTACAACTTGGCCGCACCAACCCTAATGTAGTTGCTTTATGTGCCGATCTTATCGGCTCTTTGAAAATGGATGCCTTTGTGAAGGAATTTCCGGAAAGATTTTTTCAGGCTGGTATTGCTGAAGCTAATATGATCGGCGTTGCAGCAGGTTTGGCACTGGGAGGTAAAATACCTTTTACAGGCACATTTGCCAACTTTAGTACTTCCAGGGTTTATGACCAGATTCGCCAATCGGTAGCGTATTCGAATACCAATGTTAAAATTTGTGCTTCGCATGCGGGAATTACCCTTGGTGAGGACGGAGCCACGCATCAAGCCATGGAAGACCTGGGTATGATGAAAATGTTGCCCAACATGACAGTGATTAATCCCTGCGATTACAACCAGACCTATGCAGCCACTATGGCAATCGCTGATTTTGAAGGACCGGTCTACCTCCGCTTTGGCCGGCCAAAAGTGCCTAATTTTATGCCGGTTGACCAGCCCTTCGAAATTGGGAAAGCGATCGTGCTCAGCCCGGGGAAAGATGTAACTATAATAGCCACAGGCCACATGGTATGGCT
>CAIXAQ010000441.1 GCA_903917425.1 uncultured Bacteroidales bacterium | reverse complement strand
TTTATTTTTTTTATTTTTTTGAGATTTTTTATTTTTTAATTTATGACCAATGAAGGCTCGAAAATGCGAATTGTATAACTAACAGATAATCAACGTTAAATTGCTTGCTGTCTCTATTTTTGATATGTTGTTCTTAATGCATAAATGATGACTGAATGCAATTTATTATTACAATGATCGTTAATTCACTCAAAGATGTGATTTTAGTATTGCCAGATACTAAAACTTGATTACTTTTGAATACAAAATACAAAGATGAGTTCCCTCTTTCAATTACCGCTCTCTTCATACTTTATTAATGCTTGCTCATAATGAGAAACAGGTTACTTTCACTCTTATTTTTACCCATACTTGTCTTGGGGCTGGTAAGTGTTCATAAAAAGGCATCAGCTACTGTCAATTTTACATACAACGGCACCTGTATAGGGAGCCCTACGAGTTTTTCAGGTTCGCTTACCGGAAGTATTCCCCTTTCCTGGAAATGGAGTTTTGGAGACGGTGTTTTCGATAATATCCAGAATCCGACTCATACCTACGCCGCAGCTAATGCCTATACGGTAAAACTCGTTGTAACCAATACCCTTGGTGTAAAAGATTCGATTACCAAGTCTGTGACCATAAATGTTCTGCCTACTGCTTTTTTTTCTGTCGATTCGCCCACCTGTAGCAGCGATTCCGTTCATTTTCATGATCTTTCTTTTCCCAATTCTACATCTTTTATTGTGCGTTGGGTTTGGAACTTTGGAGACGGTTCCCCTAATGACACTGTAACTTTTGCCAATTATCATGGTGGGGTGACGCACTTTTTCCCATCCGCCAATGTATATTTCGTGACTTTACAAGTGATGACTGATGATTCCTGTGTGAATCAAACAATTATCCCTGTTACAGTAATCGGTGGCCCCACCGCTAATTTCTTTTTTGACGGACAATGTGAAGATCAGATTGTGAAGTTTACAGATGCTTCCTCATCCGGCGGGTTTGGGAATATTGCATATTGGGGTTGGAGTTTTGACGATCCGGGAAGCGGGATTAACGATACTTCTACACTCGTGAATCCAACGCATCTATTCAGCCAACCCGGAACATATAATGTCTTACTGAGAGTTACCAGTTTTAATACCTGTGTCGATACCATTATAAAGCAAGTAGTTATCAGGCCGCATCCCCCGGTAAATTTTAAGTATACGGCAACCTGCCTGAACGAGTTGATTCATTTCAGCCCGGACTCAGCTTTTACCAATGTCGGAGCCATTAAAACCTGGCGATGGGATTTTGGTGATGGCGGCCTGTTTTCTTACAATGCGGTTTCAGCGCATCAATACACTACACCGGGAATTTATACTGTTATTTTAACAGTAACCGATACAATGGGATGCATGAACGACACTTCGCAGATTGTTACCATTCATGCCTTGCCGGTACCGAATTTTAATGCCGGGCTGAATAATTGTGCCGGTTCCTATGTAGCTTTCGATGATAATTCGACAACTGATTTCGGATACATTGTGCGATGGGAATGGAATTTTGGAGATGGAAATACACTAATCGTAAATGATCCTGGCAATCCCGATATTACTCATTTATTTACCCTGGCTGGTACATATTATGTTACACTTACAGTAAAAGCATCCGACAGCTGCTCGAATTCCCAAACACAGGAAATTGTTATACATCCTAACCCGGTATCAAATTTCAGATTTTCGTTGGCTTGTTTCGGCTCACCGGTTGATTTTACCGATCAGTCGCAACTCAATGGTGCGGGTTCCATCGTTCAGTGGCAATGGAACTTCGGCGATGATAATTCGGGTACAGAAAATTTTTCCGGTTTACCAAGCCCCAGCCATACTTTTACTATTGATGGTATTTTTACAGTGCAG
>CAIXAQ010000440.1 GCA_903917425.1 uncultured Bacteroidales bacterium | reverse complement strand
TTCCCTACACGACGCTCTTCCGATCTTAGACAAGCGGGCACGCACAAACCTGACGGTTGATATAGGATTAGGCGCCGATCGTGCAACCGCAATTTATTTTAACCTGCAGGAAGCATTTTAACTTATTCCGGAAATTTTTACTTCGCTTTAATGCATTGTTGGCAACTTCAGAAAGATTGATTATTTGATTAAAATATTTCAATGCCTGATTTTTTAAATCGATGATAATTAACAATTTAAAAATTTTCGGCATCTGGTAGTTGAACAAATTGCCGGTTGTTGCTCCCTTTTGATTCCTTAACACATTGTCATGAATTCTTGTTGCTGAAATCAGATCGACTTATTTGAATAATTTCACGGAATCGGTAATAACTATTATTTTTGCTTTTTTTATTTTATCAAAATGAAAATGCGATTTAGTATAACACTTGTACTTATTAGTTTTACGCATATACTTTTTATGGCTGATTCTGCTTTGAGTGCTAACTGCGTACCTGAACAGGATAGTTTGTCAGGCAAGTCAAGTGCAGACAGCGTCAGGAAGGTTGACATGGTCGATTATCTGGTTAAAATTTTCAAAGTAAAAAATCCGGTCGAAAAGCGCGATAACCGGAAAATTCGTTTTGCTTTATTCCCAACTACAACTTCCTCGGGTAAGACGTCGTTTACCTCATTTAATGCGTCGTTTCTATTGGGAGGCGATGCAACAAATACCAACATTTCGACTATTTATTTTTATCCATATATAGGTTTTGGTGGGCAATATGGTTTCGATGTGCAGTCATATGTATGGTATCCTCAAAATCGCTGGAATTTCATCGGAGAGTATTTTATTCATAATTATCCGCAAAACACCTGGGGCTTGGGTGGTGATAGCCCCAATGATTATGAAACCTTAATTGATTATGATCATTTTCGTTTTCATCAAAAAAGCATGAAAGAAATATGGAATCATTTCTCCGGAGGTTTAGGGTATGCTTTGGATTATCATTATAATATAGTGGTTAGACAATCTGAATCGGACTCTTTAGACACGTATCTGCCTTATTCTCAAAGTACATCTGTGTCGTCAGGCTTATTACTGCCGTTGCTGTACGATAGCAGGCACAACTCGACAAACCCGAAACAAGGATTTATGGCTGCTTTAACATTCCGTTTTAATAGCCCGTATCTGGGTAGTGATGATAAATGGCAATATATGTTTCTCGATGTGAGGAAATATTTTTCCATTTTCAGTAGTCGGAAAGAAAATATTCTTGCTATTCGGGGTTATTACTGGACAACTCTTTCGGGTACTGTGCCTTATCTTGACTTACCTTCCGTAAGGTGGGAGCCTTCACCCGGACAGGCATCGCGCGGCATTCAGCAAAATCGTTACAAGAGCAATGCCCTGATGTATTTTGATTCTGAATATCGTTTTAGTATTACAGCCAACGGATTTATTGGAGGTGTTATTTTTGGGAGCGTAACTTCTGTTTCTCAATATAATACTCAGCAGTTTTTATATTGGCATCCGGCAGTCGGTGCCGGAATACGTATGAAGTTTAATAAATATTCTGATACAAACATAGCACTTGATTTTGCTGCCAGTAAAGGCTTCTTTTCTGTTTACCTGTTTATTGGGGAGGCGTTTTGATGACCTGCACTCTCACACAATAACGATTTCAGAAATTGAATTTTCAGAAATGGGGAAGGCTTAGACTTTGCTTGGGATAAATACGTAATCCGATAAATTGATTAGCACCAAAGTCTCAATATAAAATACCAAGGCCTGCTGTATTAGCCTTGGGACTTGAATTCTGAATTTTATCTGATTAGTTTATAAATAAACAAAACCATGTACTGCGATCTGAAGTACATGGTTTTGCTTATTTGTTTATTCAACTCTCCCCAATTCCATTTCCCTCTACCTGATCAGCGTAATCGTCCCCCATGTTTCCTGCGTCAGCCCTTTGTGCGATCCTGTATCGGTATTGTACCAGATCGTCCCATCGCGGAAAATGGCGGTAATTTTCCACACATACACATCCTGCTGGCAAGGTTTTTCTTTAAAAGTCCCATCCCAGCTTTCCACCGGCGACCCCGCCTCATCCAGCAGGGAACTCCGCCA
>CAIXAQ010000439.1 GCA_903917425.1 uncultured Bacteroidales bacterium | reverse complement strand
GGGTTAATCGACCTGCATGTGAGGGAGGCTGTTGAGGGTAGCCCAATCCACGCCGTCATCCGAAGGAGAAGGATCTTTAGCAGATTTAATACCTATTCCAGCGGCAGCCGGTTTTTGTGACAGTATTGTTTTGATAGCTTCAATTTTGGCGGTTACATCAACTGCTGCAGCGATGGTTGGATGTATTTCATCCAGGGCAGCGAGCGTTTCCTTAATAGTTGTTTCGGCAGACAGTTGAAGGTTGGCAGCGGTATTGATTTGCAAATGAGCGGCATCAGCAGCAGTGGCAGAGCGTTCAATCTCTGAATTAAGAGCTTTGTTTGCAGCATCGATGTCCTGCTGGTTGCCTAAGAGTTTGTTCTCGATAGCCTGGATATTTTCAACGCTAATAAAAACGCCGTCCTCAGTGGATTCTATTGCTTCAAGCTGTAATAAGGAAGAAACGGTGGGTACTAACATGGTTTGAATTGTTGGTTTATTATGACGTGAAGTTTGTTGAGTTGTTGAGTTGTTGAGTTGTTGAGTTTTAGCGAGGGCAGAAACGGCAGCAACGGCAGTTTCAAATGAACCGATTTCATCTATTAAGCCAAGGCTGAGAGCTTCTTCGGCGAAATAGACTTTTCCGGTAAATACAGAATTTGAAATGTTAGGCCGGTTGGCTTTCACGGCGGTAATAAATTGATCAGCCAATGGATTGAGCTCTTCTTTTTTGATACCAGCATAATCACCGGCCAGGGCATCCGTAAAGTTTTTGTTTTTGTCTTTCGACTGGTCGGCGTTGATGCGATGAAATTTCACACCTTCCGCTTCCCATACAGGCTGCATATCAGCGAAAGCAACCATAACGCCAATGCTGCCAATTTCGGTAGTGGAATTTTGAGCGATAACTTTTTGTGCAGATGTCCCAATCCATAAAGCTCCTGATGCCATGATACCGTCCACAAAAGCGACAACAGGTTTTTTGCAGGATTTTATTGCATCAGAAAAAGCTTTGGTGCCATCGACGGTTCCGCCTGGTGAATCGATATAAAGAATGATGCCGATGACATTTGGATCGCGGTCGGCCTCCAGTACCCTTTCGGATAAGGTTCTCATTCCAGCCTGAAAGTATTCGCAGTCGGATTCGTCCTCTTTCATCAGAGTGCCACGGATTGGAATAACGGCAATGGTGTTTGGATTTATGGTATTGAGGCCGGAAGCTTCAATTTCTTCACCGTTCTCAGAAACATAAAAAGGAGCGGAATTTGCAGCTTCTGAAGGCTTATCAGCAGGTTGAAATTCCATACCGTTCAGCAGACCGGCAACAATACCACCATGAGCAATGGCGAAGCGTTCGTCAATGGCCCAGGTTGAGCGTAACAGTGCAGAAAGGATGCGGAACTTCATTAAAGTAAATTTTCAGCAATGTTACAAGCTGAAAATCTACTCTGAAAGGACATAAAATAAGGAAACAGGCTCTAAAAGTGCTGTTTATACCGGAACCAGAGGTATTTGGATGAATGTAAATGATGTGGTAAGCTGTCCGGAAATTGTCAATTCTGAGCCATTGCGGTCGGAGGGATTGGCTGCGGAATCGAAATTAAAATTAAAATTGAGGCTTTCGTTTGTATTTCCGATTAAAAAACATGCGCCATCGCTGTTTTTAATGACCACCAGCACGTTGTTATAAAAATTGAGTTTCGACAGTTCGGTAATTGAATCGGGATTTAAACCTGCAAGGAAGGCGGTAATAGTGTGTTCGTAAAGGAATCCGGCTCTCGTTTGTATTGTTTTGCATGTATGGCGGATTGATTCCGGTGCACATTCAATTTCGACGGTGGGATCTTCGCCGGAGTAAAAGATAGTTTCTCCCAGAACCGAATGCACCAGCGAAGCCGGGATGACAAAAAGGGCGATACTTCCTCCAAGGGTAATTTGTTTTTGTATGGTTGTCATGGTATGTAAGTATAAATGCGATTATGTCCCTTTTCTGGACAGAATCGCCAAGAATAATTATTTGTTTTGGCTGTTTTCGTAGTTGTTTATTGCTGCAGGTAGCAGGTTACCAACATCGGATAAACTGACCAGCAACAGGTTTTCTAATTTTACTGACAAGTCCTTTGAGTATATAAATTTGGCATCCTTGTTAACCGAGCGCGAATAGTTTTTCTTGATGCTGTCGAATGGCCAAATATCCTCGGTGAAACCGAATTTGTTTTGGAAGTTTAGGATTGCATCGCGTTCGTTCATCAGCGTCATGTAGAAGCTGATCATGTTGCGCATGAGGAATTTTGCCTGGTGTTCCATAAGCTTACCGAAAGAAATAATATCCGTTTGGGTAAACTCCCAGCCGTACCTATAAAAGTCGTCCTGTGAAAGGGTTATTTTAATGGTTTCGGTATGCCTACAAAATGGGCTTTTTTTATAATACGGATTATTGCGCCTTGAAGGTTTGCTCAGGCATTTACGGAAGCGATCATTAATGAATTTGTTTGATGAAAAGTTTGCCGGGTTTCCATAATTCAGAACGATATACTGTTTCACATAAGGCTTTACCGGAAGTTCCAGGAAAAACATGAGTAAGATTGTATTAAAGAATGTTAGTGGTTTTTGTATTGGCAATGTATATGTGTGTGTTGACTAAGGGGCTAAAACCAGCCGAAAATCCACAATTCAGTATTTTTGCTGTACGGTTTTGAGATACATGTATTTGGGACTTTTTTGCACAGTATTTTGAAATCGCGTTTTAATTCCGGTGATGGGTTTCTGACAAAAAAGACCAGGTTTTCCCATCCGCAATCACTTTTTTTACCAAAACCGTAAACGGTATTTTCTTTCGGTTTTTTCAAATCTTCGTCGTCCCATTCTGCCATATCTTCGGGCCATGAAGGGATATCCTTTATTTTGAGAGCGTTCAGTACCTCATAGGCTTTTTCAACTGCGCTGAAACTAAGTGCCATATTTTCTGTGTTTTTAATTGTTATAATTATTTGAGAATGAGAAATTGCTGCTGAATAAAAGGTTATAAAACCCATCCGTTCAGTAATTTGACAATTTCATACACTTGTTTGCCGGGATTATGTGCAATTAAATCGTCAATTTTTCTCAAGGGAACTGACAATCCGGAAAAGCAGGTGCTTGATAGCCAATTTCTTTTGTAGTTCATTTTATCAAGCAGCGTAATTTTCGTTTTGATTTTGGCATTATGGGTATCCACTTCTTTAAAAATCATTTTGAGTAAACATCGGGCATCAGTGAGATCTTTATCTTTCAATTCATCCTGAAGATTTCGGTATCTGTCAGAATCAACCCAGGATCTGCGTTTACCAATTTCTTCGGAAGCCCAATATTTCACTACTCTGAATCTGAATTCGTCTTTTTGTTCTGTATTCATAGGATGGGATTGGTAAGGTTTTGTGAAAATATTAAGGTGACACGTATGCAAGAAAATTATTGGCGAAGACTATGCAATCAGTTTCATTTCTCGATTTCATAAAGCTATTTTCAATGTAGCAGCTAAATCAATTATTTCATAATTCAGGGCTTTGGCCAGGGAGTGTTCCATGACTGCTCCTTTGCTTTGCCTCCAGTTATCGAGAAGGCAAATTTTGTCGCAGTTGGTGAGCAAGGCGGTGATACATATTTTCATTGCTGCTTCCCAGGAAGAGGATGGATCCACCAGTTTCATAGGATTCACCACTTTATAACCGGCTGATTTCAGGTCCGCTTCAGCCTGGTTGAAATGGTACAGGGCTTCAAAGCGTTTCATGTTCGACACTTTTCCAGCGATATACACTTTTCCGGTTCCTGTTGTCTGAGGGTTGGAAATTTG
>CAIXAQ010000438.1 GCA_903917425.1 uncultured Bacteroidales bacterium | reverse complement strand
ATCAATCGCCCTTTAGTCTTACTCTATGACATAAATTAAGATAAATTTCTCTAACCCAGCATCACGTGCTGACTTGGAACTATGCCGGGATACCTAAGTCAAAATCTCGTTACTCTATAATTCCTCTCAATAAACTAAAATGCAAAAGGTAAGCAAGCCTGGCGGCGAATACAACATTTACGATTTCAACAAGGTATGGCGTTTTCTGCCTTTGAATCGTCCCCGAAAAGAACTCCTTAAAGGCTTTCTTTTCGCTGTTTTTCCGTTTCTGTTCCGGAAGTGGGCTATATGTCAGAACTGGAAGAATTCACGGGTTTTCCGGGATAATGGAAAAAACGTATTTTGCCCCGATTTCTGGCGGCATAGATTTTTTCTACCGTACAAATTACATATTCCCAAAAATACAGCTTCAAAAGAGCAAAGTGAATCAGGCATAAGCCTCGCTGTTGTGATTCATGTTTTTTACCCGGATATATTCAGGGAAATCCTTCTACTTCTTAAATCAAGCGGGAATAAAAAAATGATGTTGTTCATTACCACCCCGCATGCATTATACAATGAGGTTAAAGAAATATTAACCTATGAAACATTCAGGTATCATATAGAACCTGTAGAAAACAGGGGGAGGGATATTTTACCCTTCCTGAAAATATTACCGCGTATTTTTGATGAAGGCTACCAATTGGTCTTGAAAATTCACACCAAGAACTCGGAACACCTGCTCAGAAGTAATTCCTGGCGGCAGGATCTGATTATGAAGCTAATCGGAGATGATCAATTAAGCAAAAACATTCAGGTCTTTCAACAAAACAGGAACATCGGGATAGTGGGGCCAGCAGGTCATATTCTTCCCATGTCGCTTTACTATGGCGCCAATGCAAGCACTGTTAAATGGCTTTGTAACAAAATGGAGTTGCAAGACAACCAATTACATGGTTTTCATTTCGTAGCCGGGAGTATGTTTTTTGCTTTGAAAGAAGCACTGCAGCCGTTACTCAAAATAAGCCTTACCGATAAAGAGTTTGAACCCGAGGAAAATCAACTCGATGGAACAATGGCTCATGCGATGGAACGGGCATTCTCAGCCAGTATGATCAAAGCAGGCCTAATTTTAGCAGATACATCCTGTAGTTCAGAAAACGGGAGTTATGTCGTCAATGTGAATCATTCTTTTACCATTTAATTTTACGGTTCAAATTTGGCTTCTGTTTTTTCAGTGTTCACCTGTCCGTTTAGGCTGAAGTCCAAATAAAAATGCAACTCCTTTCATCATTATTCATCAGAATCCAGGCAAATAATTCAAATAGTTGATACAAATGGATAAAACAGTAAAAGTAAACGCTAGAAAGCAAAAAAAACAAACAGACAGCCAGCTTAAACATTCATTCAGCCTTCTTTTATTTGCATACTTGTTTGTCCCTGCATTTACCCCCAATTTCAGTACGCTCGACTCCAACGGACCTAAATTCGTTGTTATAGGAATACTCAACCTGGTTTCGCTTATTGTCTTATATAACGACCGTGATTTTAGGAATCGTCCGGAAATTCAGTCTGGTTTTTTTCGGAATTTGATCGGTTTGGCGTACACCATTTTTTTGCTATTCTCTTTATTATCATTTATTCAGGCCGGTAATATATCCGAATCCATTATCAACTTTGCCAAAATATTTAGCGTATTTGCTTCAATATATGCGATTTATGTTATATTCCGGAGCAACAGTGGGTATGTAATTCCTGCAGTTACAGCGCTCGTAATTGTTCTTCTTTTCGATTGTGCAACTGTGTTCTACCATATTTCACAGTACATAGGAAAAAATGTCACCTCCATCTATGATATTAAATCGGTATATTCCCATAAAAATATTCTGTCAGCATCTTTGTTTATAAAGATTCCAGCTGCTGTCTGGCTGATTCTTTTTACTACCGGATCGAGAAAAAAAATGGGTGGTATTGCATTATTTCTGGGAATTTTGGCTCTGCTTTTTTTAAGCTCGAGGGCATTTTATCTGGGTCTTGCAGCACAAGCAGTGGCCTTGGCATTATATTTTACAGTAAGGCATTTCGTAATAAGGAAAAAACTTCCTTTCCGGAATTCTATGCTATTTGCCGGGATAGTCGTTTTTGCATTGATCCTTTTTACAATTATTCAAAGGAATCTGTACCCGGTTAACCAGGACACAAGCCAGAAATTCAATACGGGCCTGATCGAAAGGCTGTCGACAATCAGGCAGGATGAATCCTCAACCAATGCAAGACTTAACTGTTGGAAAAGATCGTGGTTACTAATCAAGGAGCATCCTTTTATGGGCGTTGGGAGCGGTAATTGGAAAGTAGAGGTATTGAAATATGAGGCCCCGGAATCCGACAATTTCATCATTAGCTATAAGAATCACAATGATTTTATAGAAGTGACCGCCGAAACCGGTATTTTGGGCGGAATTGCTTACCTGGGTATATTTGTTCTCATTATTGTGAGTTTCATCCGTATAACACTAAAGCGGGACTCAAACCCGGAAACTATTAAATTCCTTTTTCTAGCCGGGTTCGGAATACTGGCATATGGAGTGGACGCATTTTTTAATTTCCCGAACGACCGCCCTGAAATTCAATCGCTCTTCGCCATATATGCAGGATTGGCTATAGCAGTATCGGGAGATGAGTTTTCATTCTTAAATAAGCCGACCCAAACAAATCCCCTGTTGAAAAAACTCTCCGTAAAGTTCACCCCATTTGTTGCAGTTTCAATTATAGCTTTGCTTCTTATCATGGGTGAAGTTTTACTCATTATGAATGTACAATCGCTTTATTTTCAGAGGATAATTAATGATGATCAGAAAAGTAACAAGTATTCATACAATTCTTCATATTTCATTAATGGCTTCCCCGCCATACCAAATCTCACTTCGGATGGGGCGCCTATCAGCACTTATATTGCACGCTACCTCATGCATGAAAACCATTCAGATGAAGCTGTCAAACTTATGCTGGCGGATAACCCGAGTCCTTATGACGGACGGCGTGAATATTACCTGAGTATGGCTTATGATTACCTTGGAGATAGTGTAAATGAACTGAACTGGGGACGAAAAGCAAACAAGTTAAAACCCCGGCTTGGTGATATGGCCCTGATTCTAAGTTCGAAATTATTTCATTCAGGAGAACAAAAGGAAGCGGTTCATCAGTTAAAACGTTATCTGAAGTTAGTTAAAACAAACCCCGATGCCTGGCTGCAGGCAGCCAGGCAATTTGAGCAAATGGGTAAACCAAAAAGAGCAATTCACATACTCGATTCTGCCATCCTTTATTTACCTAAAAATGAAATAATTAGGAGCCGTAGGACGGAGTTACGTGATTATGAATATTACAAGCCATATAAAGGATTATATGATCAGGCCATGGAAGCTATGGTCAGTAAGAAGTATCACGAAGCTATAATTCTGCTTAATGACTTCATTGTAAAAAAACCAAAATATTCAGAGGCATTTAAATCCCGCGCAGTGTGTTATTATTACCTCAGAGAGTATACTAAAAGCATACAGGATGTCAATAAAGCAATCAAGTCAAGACCCGCTGAAAGGGGCTTTTTAATTAATCTCCGAGGCATCAATCTTGCTGGTCTCAAGAAATGGGATGCTGCATGTAAGAACTTTAAATTAGCCATGGAAAAAGGAAGCCCGGAAGGTCTGACAAATTATGAAAATTATTGTGGGAAGAATATCCCTGTTGGAAAAACCGATCAGAATTCCCCGCAATTTATATTAAAATAAAATCTACTGCTATTCCTTACCGTGCGAACAATCTCACCCAAGGTAATCCTTTCGTGTTGTTCCTCACAAAAGCTCACAACGTCATTTTTACAAACCGATGACGCTCCTCCGTGTTCTTAGGTCATTCGTGCTTACCCAAAAATCAATTGACTTAATCGGTTATGCTAATGACCTGTCGCTGAAAATTAAGAAAGTGGTTCAAAATACATCGCTAATAACAGTACTGGAAGATAATTGCAGGTGAAAATTTGAAACTCATTTTACGGAAGTCTATGTCCTTCATACTGAGCGATTTTTAAATAACTTAGAATTAGAAGAAGGTTAAATTTTTTCCATTCAACCTTAACCTCACCCTTAACCTAAGACTTAACATTTCTGAATTTTCTTTCAATACACCACAATATAACCTCGTAAAAACCGGCAATACTGCGACCGGGTCCTCATCAGGAAACTGATAATAATGATAAATCTGAGGGCCTGTCAGGCTAATAATTTAAAAATCGATTTTAATACTACTTTCATGAAAAAACCTTCTCAGAACAAAATTCCTGCTCATAGCAAGCAGGTCCTCCCTAAATTGAAGCCTGGTTATTACATCCTCCTGCTTGCATATTTGCTTGTGCCAGTCTTTACCCCCAATTTCAATACCCTCGACTCAAACGGCCCTAAATTCGCAGCCCTTGCACTGCTGAACCTGATTTCGTTCCTTGTTCTCGTAAAAGACCAGAATTTTAAACATCGCACCGAAATACAATCAGGGTTTTTCAGGAATTTCATCGGGTTAACTTATACCTTGTTCATGGCGATTACGCTGCTTTCGTTTTTTCAGGCATACAATCTGCCGGAGTCAATTATAAATTTCGCCAAACTGTTTTCCGTATTCACTTCAACTTATGTACTTTATGTTATCTTTAGCAGCAATCGCGCCTACATACTCCATCTGTGTACTGCGTTCACCATACTGCTTCTATTCGAATGTTTTACCGTGTTTTTTCATATTCTGGAATATGTTAACAAAAACGTTGATTCAATCTATGACATTAAATCAGTGTATTCGCATAAAAATATTCTTTCGGCGGCTTTGTTTATCAAAATACCGGCTGCTTTATGGTTAATGTTCTTTAGCGAAAATTGGAAAAAGAAGATTGGCTATTTATCGTTTTTATCAGGTGCGTTGGCCATTTTATTTATGAGTGCAAGGGCATTCTATTTTGGATTGGCTTTATTGATTATTGCCTTGGCTTTGTTTTTTATCATACGCAGAATCGGTACAAAACAGAATTTTTCGCTAAAAAAAACAGCTCTGTTTGCTGGGCTTTTTGTTGTGGCTTTGGTATCATTTTCGCTGATACAGCGCT
>CAIXAQ010000437.1 GCA_903917425.1 uncultured Bacteroidales bacterium | reverse complement strand
ATTCCATAAAGGAGGAATAAATAGAACGCCTTATCGCTTTACCGGGATTATGGTAAAGAAAAAAGGCGAATGGAAATGGAGGTTATTCGACGGATCAATACCCAAGGGAGAATAAATTAACAATAAACCCGCGTTTTAAAAAAAACAACCCAGATGAAAATTAAACTTGTATCAGTAATCCTCGTTATGGCTTTTAATTTAAGTCATGTCTTTGCCCAGGATATAAACCAGGTAGTTAAGTTGCCGCAGCTCACTGTTGAGCAAAAATGGGAAACGGCCGAAGGGAACCTGGTGTATTTTGTTATTTCCGGCATAAGCTATGCAAAATCGAAGGGAGAAACTCCTGAAGATTTCGGAAAGTGGGCTGGCTTGGTTGGTTGCCCATACTGGCAGTCGATGGATTCGATGAGCCCGGCAAAATTCGTCCAGCAAATTTCGGCCAATAAACAACAGTTTAAAGGTTTTCAGATGGAGATTCTTGAAGCAAAGAAATCATATGTAAAGGGAAGGATGAAAGGATACGGGAATGACCTGGTTACCATGTACAATATGGGTGGCGTGACAGAGGATGACTATACACGCTTTTTTAATAAAAAATGGGAAACCATTGCACACTGTGTCGGATTTGATTACAGGCAGGAAAAAAAAGGGGAGTGGGTTTATTTTACTGTTTCTGAAAAGAAATAATCCATCAGATCGGGAATATAGTGTGAAACCGGCGAATGTTGGAGAAATTCAGGAAAAGTCAAGCGAAATAAGCTTTTATAATGTGTACAATTTATTCTGTATTTTAATTTAATTCAATTGATCATGAAGAAAAACCTGTTACCTGCACTATCCTGTTTATTTCTTATTGCAGTCGTATTCAACCTGAATGCTCAAACTGCAAGTAGTTCAAAAATCTTCATGCCCCTGGATATCAGGCAGGCGTACGAAAAAGGTACGCGTAATTATGACGGAACACCGGGTAAGAACCTTTGGCAAAATACCTGTAAGTATCAAATCCAGGTAGCCATGAACCCCGAAACGAGGGAATTAAATGGAAATGAATCAGTTGTCTACTGGAATAACGGTCCGGATACGATCAAATCTATCATTTTTAATACCTACCTGGATGTCTATAAAAAAGGCAATCCACGGGCTACTCAGATTGATCAGGAAACAGATGGCGTTACTTTGGGGTCAGTGTTGATTGACGGAGATACGGTAAAAGAAAAGGATTTTTCAAACGCAAGCACCTATCGTAAAGTATCCTTAAAGAAATACCTGAATCCTCATTCCTCCTGCAAATTAGAAGTTAAGTGGTCGGTTATATTTAATGACATAATTGGTCGTGAGGGCTTTGTAGATAATACCAGTGCCTTTATTGCGCTGTGGTATCCTAAAATCGCTGTGTATGATGACCTTTTTTCATGGAACCGGAATAATTATACGACCAAGGATGAATTCTACAGCCCCTTATCCACATACGATGTATCCATTTCACTTCCGAAAGGATTCCTTGTTTGGGCTACCGGGACATTGCAAAATCCGGGTAACTATCCGGATCTGATTAACGAACGCATTAAAGAAGCCACTTCAGGTTCTAAAACTGAAGTGATCATTGATTCATCAACCATCCTCAATCCCAACGAAATAGGTAAAGAACCGTGGCGTTTCCATGCCGACAGTGTACCCGATTTTGCTTTCGCGTTCAGTAATCACTTCTTATGGGATGCCACTTCTTTAACCTTAAAAACAAAGAAAGTATTGATCAGCACGGTATATCCTAAAGAGCAACTCCCTTATTTCAAGGATGCCACCAAAGAGGCGAGAAACACCATCGAGATTTACTCCAATGAGGATCCGGGAATAGAATTTCCGTATAACCGGTTTACAACATTTTATGGTGGAATGGGAATGGAATATCCAATGATGGCATTCGATTGCGTTTTACAGGATTCTGCTATCGATGCGTATGTTGTCATCCACGAGATGTTACACACCTATGTTCCATTTTACCTTCGCACCAACGAAACGAAATTTGCATGGCTGGATGAAGGATTAACTCATTTCTACACCCTGAAAATGTTGAAAAAGCAGAAGTATGATATGGATTACCTGAATAAAACCTTAGCCGAAATTTTTTATAGTGGCATTGATGGTATTGGTAACCTGCCTCTTATCACGCCTACTACTTACATGGGAACGGATAACTGGCTTGGAATGGGATATGTTAAACCGGAACAGATGTATTCTGCTCTTGAAGACCAGCTAGGCCCTGGTGTTTGGCAGAAATGCTTTGCATCTTTCGTTCAAACCTGGAAATATGAGTCTCCCATGCCATATGATTTTTTCTTTTTTGTGGAAAACTACACCGGGAAAGACCTTTTCTGGTTCTGGGATGCCTGGTTTATGCATTACGGATACCCCGATCTTTCAGTTCAAAAAGTTAATAATGGAACGGTAACGATTGAAAACAAAGGCGGTTTGCCTATTCCGTTTACACTTGTGATAACCGATGAAAAAGGCAGGCAAACAGAACAAACTTACCATGCCGACAGATGGAGAAAGGGAAATAAATTTGAAATTAAACTCACAGCGCTAAAACCTACTAAAATAGAAGTAAAATGCGATTTAGTGAACGATTATAATTTAAAAGACAATACCTGGAAAAATTGATTTATTCGACAGGTTCACCAATTAACTTTAGTAATAGGAAATCATGATGAAAAAGATTTTTTACGCAATAATCGCGGCATCAATTATGATTACTGCCTGCCAGCCCCACAATAAATCTGTTCCTTTCAACCAGGATGCAGCAAAGGCTGATTTGGCCAAAACGCTGGATACGATGTACTTAGCCTATAACACTAAGGATATCAAAGCCTTTCTCTCGTTAATGGCCGACGATGGCCTGTACTGCGGAACCGATCCGGCTGAATTATGGGATAAGGCTACATATTCAAAACAGATGACCGAAATGTTTGCTGATACATCATTTTCACCCGGAATTACTCCCGAGAGGCGTGAAATCCGGTTTGATAAAGATGGAAATTCAGCCATGGTTGTCGACCAGTTCTACTTT
>CAIXAQ010000436.1 GCA_903917425.1 uncultured Bacteroidales bacterium | reverse complement strand
ACTCCCTAACCCCCAATCCCTAACCTGGACAAGCCAGAACCAAAAAAGAACGCAAAACACATAACATTAAATTAAAAATGAAAAAGTTAGGGGCTTGCAATACTTTTACATTTTGTGTTCTGTGTTTAATGTTTTTTATTCCCTAACGAATATTATGCCAGAAAAATATCAAATTAAAAGATAACACACTAACCCCCAACTCTTAAAAAAAGCCACCCCAATCAGAGCAGCTTTCTTATTTAATTTTCATTATGAATCAATAACTTATAACTCATATCTCACAACTCATATCTTACCTAAGCACCAAAACCTCAGTAATAAGTCCCTTCCCTGTTTCAATTGCTTTCTCATTTTCGGGAATCATGACATGGTGGCGTGCCGGAAGTGATTTTTCCAATCCTTTGTGAATATATTCCATGTCGACTATAGGTTTCAGTTTCAGGAAACCGCCTAGCACAATCATATTGAAAACCCGGGAAAGCCCAAGTTTTCCAGCCATTTCAGCCGCTTCGATGGAGTAGATGTTGATATCAGTTCTTTCGGGCAATCGCGTAATGCCATTCGGATCGAAAATAAGAAGTCCGCCGGGTTTTACGGTTTTTTCGAATTTATCCATCGACTGCTGATTCAGAATGATGGCTGTATCGTACTCGTGCAAAATGGGTGAACTGATGCGTTCGTCGCTGATAATTACGGTAACATTAGCTGTTCCTCCGCGCATTTCAGGCCCATAGGATGGCATCCAGCTTACTTCTTTATTTTGCATTACTCCGGAATAAGCAAGGATTTTTCCCATCGAGAGAACTCCCTGGCCGCCAAAACCGGCAATGATTATTTCTTCAGTCATTGTTTTGAAATTTTAAAGCTTTTTAAAAGTGCTGAAAGCTATTTATCGTCATTCACTTTAATATCCCCTATAGGGTAGAATGGAAACATATTTTCGACCATCCATTCGTTCGATTGCAACGGGTTCATTTTCCAGCCTGAGTTGCAGTTCGAAACTATTTCGACAAACGAAAGACCCTTGTTCAGTTTCTGGTTTTCAAACGCTTTGCGGACTGCTCTTTTTGCTTTTCGCACGGCCGATGCAGTATGAACCGCCTGGCGGGTAACGTATAATGTTCCAGGTAAAGTGGCTACCAATTCAGTCATTTTCAGCGGATTACCCATGGTTTTCACATCGCGTCCATAAGGTGATGTACTCGATTTCATCCCGGGAAGTGTGGTTGGAGCCATTTGTCCGCCGGTCATGCCATAGATGCCATTATTTATGAAAAATATGGTCATATTTTCGCCACGGTTGCAGGCATGGATGGTTTCGGCAGTGCCGATAGCCGCCAGGTCGCCATCGCCCTGGTAAGTGAAAACGAATTTATCGGGAAACAGGCGTTTTATGGCTGTTGCAACGGCAGGGGCACGACCGTGTGCTGCCTGTTGAATATCAATATCCATAAACTCGTAAGCAAGTACCGAGCAACCGACAGGCGCTACGCCAATGGTTTCGGCTTGAATGCCCATTTCTTCGATAACCTCCATAATAATACGGTGGGCAGTGCCATGCCCGCAGCCCGGACAATAGCTGAGAGCTTTATCTGTAAGGAGTTCAGTGCGTTTGTAGACAACGTTCTCCGGTTGCAGTATTTCGGGATTTGTTTTAAATTCTGCCATATTCCTATCCTCCGATGATTTGTTTCTTCAATGCTTCAACGATTTCTGAGGGTGAATGTACTATTCCACCATAGCGGCCGAAATGTTCAACTTTGACGCGGCCTTCAACGGCCAGTTGCACATCTTCTATCATTTGTCCGGCACTCATTTCGACACATAATATTCCTTTAACCCGGTCGGTCATTTCTTTAACAACTTTTTTTGGAAAAGGGAACAAAGTGATTGGCCTCATAAGTCCTACCTTAATGCCTTCGGCGCGGGCGAGTTCAATGGCTTTCTGGCAGATACGGGCACTGGTACCATAAGCGACAAATGCATATTCGGCATCTTCGCAGGCGATTTTCTCGTAACGCACTTCATTTTCTTCAATCAGGCGGTATTTTTCCTGAAGTTTATGATTGTGTTGCTCCATTTTAATGGATTCGAGATCGAGCGAAGTGATTACATTATGGTCTCTGTCCGGGGTTTTTCCAATGGTTGCCCACGGAGTATTTTTTCGGATATCTTCGTCGGTGAATCGTGGTTTCTGAATGTCAAGTTCCACTTTTTCCATCATCTGCCCGATGGCTCCATCCGACAATACCAATACCGGGTTACGGTATTTAAACGCGAGTTCGAAGCCAAGTCCGGCAAAATCGGCCATCTCCTGAACGGATGAAGGAGCAAGCACTATTAACCGGTAGTCGCCATGACCACCGCCTTTGGTACTCTGAAAATAGTCGGATTGTGAAGGTTGAATGGTGCCCAAACCTGGTCCGCCGCGAACCACGTTAAGCAATAAACAAGGTAGTTCGGAGCCGGCTATATAAGAGATTCCTTCCTGTTTCAGACTCATTCCAGGGCTCGATGAGGATGTGAGTACACGTTTGCCGCAACCAGCTCCTCCGTAAACCATATTTATGGCGGCTATTTCACTTTCGGCTTGTAAGGTAACCATACCGGTGCGCTCTTGTGTTTTCTGAGCCATCAGGTATTCCATTACCTCCGATTGAGGCGTGATAGGATATCCAAAATATCCATCAGCACCGGCACGGATACAAGCTTCGGCAAAAGCTTCATTCCCTTTCATTAACCGTAATTCTTTCATGCTTACGTTGTTATTATTCTTAATCATTAAATTTTTTGCGGTAAACAGTAATTGCGCCATCAGGGCAAACCACGGCACAGTTGGTACAACCTGTGCATAAATCGTTGGTTGGCATTGCATAATGGTAACCTTTTCTGTTTACTTGTTTGGCCATAGCAATAACGTCTTCAGGGCAGGCTGGTATGCACACTTCGCAACCTTTGCACCTTTCGGTATCGACTACAATTTCGCCTCTGTTTTTTGCCATAATTAGTAAGGGTTTCACTGAATTGTGGGGGCGAAGTTAGATATTTATTGCAATTCAGGAACTTTTATTTAAGGGAATCGCTAATATATGTCCTAATTTAAAATCAATTTAAATTGCTTGCTATTTCAAATAGGTTGGAATGGACAAATACCGTGGAAATTTTTCATTCACCGCAAGTTCACAAAGAAATAAAACATGATTGCCCACAATTAAGGAGGCAAAAATCAGATTATATAAATTGAAAATATTCACCTTCTTAATTCGCGATTTTTGCCACAGATTTCACAGATTAGCACAGAATTATATCTGTTGAAGATAATATTCATGTTAACCTGACAGATTGAATTAATTCTGATCAGCGAAATTTGTAAAATCTGTGGCAAATATTTGCTTTTCAATACTTTGTAAGGGCCGAATCGTTACCATCTATTTCAAATAAGGAGTAATGGAAATGTTCATACAAATTCAGATCAGTGATAGTAACACTCAATTCAATTTTCTTCTTCATACTTCCCACATCCAACATCCCACGGTCCGCATACCGACATCCGCAATCCGACTTCCACAATCCACCATCCACCATCCGCAATCCGACATCCGCAATCCGCAATCCGCAATCCGCCATCCGACATCCGACATTCGACATTTATTCCTATTTCATGTTATGAAAAACGTTGATCACATCATCATCTTCTTCCATCTTTTCGAGAAGTTTTTCGACATCAGCCTGCTGTTCTGCTGTTAATTCCTTGGTATCGTTAGGGATGCGTTCAAAAGCAAAGGTTCTGATTTCAAATTTATTATCTTCGAGGAATTTCTGAATTGAACCAAAATTATGGAAATCGGCATAAAGTACTATTTCGCCTTCGTCGACAAATATTTCGTCCAGCCCAAAGTCAATCATTTCGAGTTCAAGTTCCTCAATATCAATACCTTCTTTCATTGAAACCTTAAATGTACATTTGCGGTCGAATAAAAAATCGCACATTCCTGTAGTGCCGAAACTTCCTCCGTATTTATTGAAATACATACGAACATTAGCCACTGTACGGGTAGGATTGTCGGTTGCCGTTTCGACAACAACTGCCACACCGTGAGGTGCATAGCCTTCGTAAACCACTTCCTTATAATCGGATGAATCCTTTGAAACAGCACGTTTAATAGCGCGGTCGGTATTCTCCTTCGGCATGTTTTCGCTCTTAGCTGTCTGTATAAGCAGTCGTAATCTTGAGTTACTGGCAGGATCAGGACCGCCGGATTTAACCGCCATTTCTATATCCTTGCCAAGGCGTGTGAAAACCCTTGCCATATTGCCCCACCGCTTCATTTTACGTGCTTTGCGAAATTCGAATGCTCTTCCCATTGTGTATTATATATATTGATTATTGCTGGATGCTTGGTATTCTTTATTTGTTAATCGTTATTCGTTATTGGTTTGGTTCAAGGTTACAAGGGTTTAAACGGACTATATCCCATTTCCCATTAACCATTAACAATTTTCTATTAACTATTTTCTTCTGAATGAGGCGGCAAAAATACTCTGATTCCTGCAATTATAAAACTTATTACAATGTTTTCGTGCAAAGAAGCAAAGTGCAAATAAAAAGCCCCGTAACTGAAAAAGTGAAACGGGGCTTTGAATCAATGGTTAATTGGT
>CAIXAQ010000435.1 GCA_903917425.1 uncultured Bacteroidales bacterium | reverse complement strand
TGGTTTTTTTCAGTCGAACAATAATATCTGGTTGTTCCTTGTATTTTTTGTTGGGTTTGGACTGAAAGCCGGTTTTATTCCCTTACATTCCTGGCTGCCGCATGCACATCCTGCGGCACCTTCGCATATTTCCGGAGTTATGTCGGGCGTAATTGTAAAACTAGGGATTTACGGGATATTCCGGATAATTACTTTTCTGCATTCCGATTTTATTCTTTTGGGTGAAATTATTCTTTCTCTTTCGGTGTTGACAGGTATTTATGGAATACTGAATGCCACGGTACATCGCGATTTCAAACGAATGCTTGCCTATTGTACCATCGAAAATATAGGCATAATCGGTATCGGAATCGGCATCGGACTTATCGGTATCGGAAACGGATCGCCTGTTATGTATTTCCTTGGCTTCGGCGGAGCACTACTGCACGTTTTAAACCATTCTCTTTTCAAATCATTGTTATTTTACTCAGCCGGATCGGTTTATCAGCAATGCCATACACGCGATATGGAACAATTGGGCGGATTGGTAAAACCGATGCCTAAAACCGCGGCATTATTTCTTGTGGGGGCAGTTGCCATAGGTGGTCTTCCGCCTTTGAATGGTTTTGTTTCCGAATTTGTAATCTATATCGGTCTTATCGAGGGCATTCATGCCAATAGTCTCAGCCAGATATTGCTCTTTGTTCTTTCGCTGGCAGGTTTGAGTATTATCGGTGGATTGTCGGTTCTCACTTTTACCAAGACTTTCGGAACTATTTTTCTGGGCCAGGCGCGAACAAAACTTCATCACAAGCCAAAGGAAGTTTCAAATCTTATGCTTGTACCACAATATGTTATTATTGTGATCATGCTGAGCGTGGCATTTGCTCCCCAGGTTTACCTGAAGGTTATCGGAAATGCCCTGATGACAATGGCACCTATACATGGAGATATGAATCAGATTGCCGGATTTGCAAACACCATAAGCGGAATCAGCCTGTATTCGCTTCTTTTTATTGGAATAACAACTGCAATCTGGCTGGTACGATCATTTATAATGAAGAAACGTATTCAACGTACTGATGCTACCTGGGGCTGCGGTTACGTGGCACCAACAAGCAGGATTCAGTATACCGGTAAATCATTTTCCAAGCCATTAGGGAAAATATTTAACTTCATTCTGATCGAAAAAAAACATTACGAAGAATTGAATCCAGGTGAGATTTTTCCGGCGAAAAGATCGTATGTATCTCATTATCATGATTTTTTCGAACGCAACCTGATTGATCCCGTTATTTCGCGGGTAAACCACTCGGCCAATTATTTCAGTTTTATACAGAATGGCCGTATACAATCCTATGTGCTGTACGGCATTCTGTTTATACTGGCTATGTTTATACTCACCGTATTTAACATTGTATCATGAACCTGGTGATAGCATTTATCCTTGTACCCCTGGCAGGTATGTTTCTCATTCCTTTCCTGAAAGTGAATGGGAAGGGGATTGCTGCCTTTGTTTTGTTACTGTTAAATGCATTGATATCAAGCTACTTTGCTATCCAAAGTCTGGCTGGTGATGCAATCAGTTTCATTTTACCAGGGAGTTTCGTTACCGGCGATATTCCTGTCAGGATAGATGCTCTTTCGGGATGGTTTATCCTGATTATCAACCTGGTATTTGTAACGGGTGGCTTTTATGGATTGTTTTATATGAAAGCTTACAGAGAGCAACGTAACAATCTAACCTTACACAGCATCGCTTTTGTTATCCAGCATGCATCTTTGCTGAGTATTTGTGTGATACAGAACAGTTTCGCATTTCTGGTTGCCTGGGAAATAATGGCGCTCGCTTCTTTTCTCGTCATCATTTTCGAACATGAACATATTACAACCATCAAAGCCGGAATTAATTACCTGATCCAGGCTCATTTTTCCATACTGTTTCTGATGATAGGGTTTATCTGGGTGGCTTCAAAAACAGGCAGTTACGATTTCCAGGCAATTTCGGCCTATTCTGCATCCATTCCGGAATCGGCTTCCTTTATGCTCTTCATTTTCTTTTTTATCGCATTTGCCATCAAAGCCGGTTTTGTGCCTTTTCACACATGGTTGCCTTACGCCCATCCCGCCGCACCTTCGCATGTTTCGGGAATAATGTCGGGAGTAATTATCAAGATCGGAATTTTTGGCATCCTCAGAATGTTACTTATAGTAAAAACGGATTTGACCTCAGTTGGATACCTGATACTAATCGTTTCACTGGTTTCGGGTTTGTATGGTGTGATGCTTGCCATCATTCAGCATAATCTTAAGAAACTGCTTGCTTATCATAGTATCGAGAATATCGGAATTATCGGGATCGGGATCGGGATAGGTTGTATCGGCCTCGGCAACGGAAACCAGGTTCTGGCTACTTTGGGTTTGGCCGGAGCACTGCTTCACACGCTGAATCATTCCCTGTTCAAATCACTGCTGTTTTATACCGCCGGAAATGTATACCAATCTACTCATACCATGGATATTGAGAAATTGGGCGGACTGGTAAAAAGAATGCCTCAAACTGCGGCACTTTTTCTTATTGCAGCCATAGCCATTTGCGGCATTCCGCCTTTTAACGGGTTTGTCTCCGAGTTTATCATTTATATTGGTTTATACAATTGGTTGTCGGATGCTACACTGGTTGCGTTGCTTGCAGCCATTTTTTCAGCAACCGGACTGACATTGATAGGCGGGTTGGCCATGTTGTGTTTTACTAAAGCTTTTGGTGTTGTTTTCCTGGGCACAGAAAGAAGCTGCTTGCCGCAAACTTGCAAGGAAGTGCCATTTCTGCAACTTCTGCCCATGTATTTACTGGCATCGGTTATTCTGCTGATCGGGGTATTCCCGATGGCATTTATTTCACTTCTGGCTCGGCCAATCAGCCTTTTTACAGGAGACTTTTCTTCAGCTTATAATCCAGTACAAATCAAAGTATTAGAGGCAATACAACCCATTAGTTGGGCTTCATGGCTTCTTATCCTGCTTGTAATCAGCATTTTTGCAATCCGGAGATTTGTTATGAGCCGGCACAGGATTTCTACAGGTCCGACCTGGGGCTGCGGATACACTGCTGCAACGCCGAAAATACAATATACAGCCGGGTCGTTTGTCCGCACCTACAGCAAATTATTCGCACCGTTTTTATTGATCGGTAAACACGAAGAAGAGGTTCACGGAATATTTCCTTCCGGGGGAAAGTATCATACACATCCCTACGATAAGGTTGAAAAATGGCTGATTGATGATCCTTTGAAACTCAGTAAATCATTTATGGGCCGCTTTGTGTTCCTGAACAACGGGAAGTTGCAGTTTTACATACTATATGGGGTGCTTTTTGTGTTGGCTGTGCTGGGTATTCCGTTGATTTATCAAACCATGCGGTCATTCATCGACTTTTTAAAACTTTTATAACATGTTGAGTGTATTTTTAATAGTGATAGCTGCTATCTTTTTTACGGGGATAATTATCCGTACCAAGAGCCTGGCTTCTGGAAGGAAAGGTCCCGGGATTTTACAGCCAATCCTGGATGTTATCCGTTTGTTCCGCAAAGGAGTGGTGTTTAGCGAAACTACCAGTTTTGTCTTCCAGATTGCACCCACCATCTACTTTTCATCGGTTGTCATGGCGATGCTGGTTGTACCATTTGGCCAATCGCGCGGAGTGTTAAGTTTTAACGGCGATTTTATCTTTTTCGCCTATGTATTGGCTTTAGGGAAGTTTTTCAGCATTATTGCAGCCATGGATACCGGGAGCAGTTTCGAAGGCATGGGTGCCAGCCGCGAAGCTTTGTACTCGATGTTTGCCGAGCCTGCATTTTTCATTCTGATGGGATCGCTGGCACTGCTATCAGGACACACATCCTTCCAGGAAATATTTGCGGCACTTCATATCGGTTCACAAATCAGTTATGCATTAGCTGCGCTTGCTACCTTTGTTTTGCTGATGATAGCCATGATCGAAAGCAGCCGCATGCCGGTCGACGACCCGAAAACGCACCTTGAACTCACTATGATCCATGAAGTTATGATACTGGATAACAGTGGTTTCGACCTTGGGCTAATACTGACCGCCGGATACCTGAAGTTTGCCGTTTACGGTGCACTTATCGTGAATTTATTTATAGGTGTAATCCCTTATGAGTACGCGATTCCATCTTTTTTCGCCATACAGTTTATGATGGCGGTTTCCATAGGGCTGATAGAGTCGTTTATGGCACGTTTCAGGATGAGCCACAACCCGCAGTTTATAGTTGCGCTTACTTCGGTAAGCTTGCTCATCTTTTTCGGCGTATTGCTGATTCTTCAAAAATTCATGTAAAATGCTTAATTACAGTTTTATACGATGATACATGTACTTTTAATCACCTTTATTATAACGCTTTTTTACATGGCCATTGCCAACAGGCTGATGACGTATATAAAAGTGCTGGCCCTGCAGGGAGTATTGCTATTTTTCGTAGTGTTTATCCAGCTTAACGAAATTAATACGCTGAACCTGGTTCTTATTCTGCTCGAAACCATTGTATTTAAATCACTGGCAGTCCCGCTTTTTCTTGGGTATTTGCTTAAGCGTAATAATATAACCCGTGAAGCGGAACCATTCCTGCCAAATTTTGTGTCGCTGGTGATTACGACCCTTATTGTTGTGATCACTATACTGATTTCCAATACGATAAAGGATAATAACCTGGATAAAATATTCTTCGTTGTTGCACTTTCAACCTTGTTTTTCGGACTTTACCTGATAGCTACCCGTAGAAAAATCATTACTCACGTAATGGGTTATATGGTGATTGAAAACGGTGTTTTCGTTCTTTCACTCGCCGTGGGAAACGAAATGCCTATGCTGGTAAACCTGGGTATTTTGTTGGATATTTTTGCCAGCGTGCTGATTCTTGGAATTTTCCTGAACAAGATC
>CAIXAQ010000434.1 GCA_903917425.1 uncultured Bacteroidales bacterium | reverse complement strand
ATCCTGTTCATGCTTTTCCGCCGCTTCAGGAAACCGATGCCTGTCATGCTTATTTCCGTGGCCGTGCTTGTTGCTGCCTGGTTCAAACGCTACCTCATCGTGGTGCCGACCCAGGAACATCCGTTTCTCCCCATTCAGCATGTTCCTCAAAATTTTATCCATTATTCACCAACGCTGATTGAGACCATGATCACGATTGCGCCGTTCATCCTGGTGCTCATCATCATCACCCTGATATCAAAATTTTTCCCGGTTATCCCGCTTCATGAAACCGCGAAAGAAAATGGCATTGAACACGTTAAATTTGATTAACCCAGAAATAATCAAGGAACTATGCGTTTCAAAAAACTACTTATTATCATCTTTATTTTTGCGATCGGAAATATCCCTGGCATTACCTTCGATGGCATAGGGTTCGTTGTTTTCATCAAAGAGTAAAACATTACGTTGTTCAGTCCAGATTACCAGGCCGTCTTTTCGTATCCATCTCAACTCAAGGGGTTCTCCTTTGCTGTATATGGTCGTATTTTCAAGTAACATCCTGTCGTCGGGATGAACCAGTTTGAACCCCAGTTGCGGATCGTTGTAATGATCTTCGGGTGAATATCCTGTAATAGCCGTTGCTGAAGGGCTTACATAATCGAATTTTAGTTCAGGCTTTAATAGTAAACGATAAACAAGAGTGGTGGAGCTTTCGGCAAGCTGGCGGTAATCCTCTTCGTTTTTTCGCAATGCAAGCTTTGACTGAGCGAGTTCTTCATTCTTCATTTTGAGGTCTATCTGAAGAACCTGAAGTTCATGGATCAGTTTGAGATTGTCAGCTTCGGTTGTGAAGGTATCTACTGCCTTGTTTGCATGCAATTTCTGTTGCTCTTCCGCATTTTGGCGAAGGAGTGGCTTATTGGTTTTTTCGTTATTTTTCATTATATTGTTTTTTAGAACAATACCGTTTCTATTTGCATTTTTTTTTGACATTGGCATATAACATCTTTGTAAACACAAAGATGTTGTGGTTATTTTAGTATTAGTTGCAACTGAAGTATTCCTTTTGTATTTGAGGTTCGGTGGTTTGTGGTATTCTGGCATCAATTATTCTAATAATAATTTAGCCTAAAACAAACATTCACAAGCGGTTACATCCTAATTTCTGTATTGAATCAGAAAAATACTCGGGCATGTAAACCAAAGGTAGACAATAAAATTGAAAAAAAAACAAATGTAATTCAGAATGTTTTTAATAAAGGTTTTAATAGCATCTTAAAGGGTTGGCAGAAACCGCATATCGACAGGCTCAATGACCGCCAGCCACGAGAATTGGGTTTTTCCTGGTGCGCCCCGGTGTATTTGCTTTTACCGGCAAATACCGTGACAGCACTTCGGCTTGTTACGGCTATCACTCAACAACCATCACTCAGTGTAACGAAGCACGCGGAGCCATCCGGCACTGGCTGGGCGGGAGCGCAGGGAGTGAATAGAGAATAGTGAAAAGTGAAAAGTGAATAGAGAATAGTGAATAGTGGTTGTACTAAAAATGTTTGAGTTTTGATGTAATAGGGCTTTAGCGGAGGAAGGGGAAATGGAAAATAGTTAATGGAAAATGGTTCACTTCGGCAGGCTCAGTGTAAAAATGGAAAATGGTTATTCGAGTTTGGTTAATCGTTGTTTAAGGGTGGATGTAATAGGGCTTTAGCGGGAATAACGTTTTTTTCGATAAGAGATAAGAAATACCTTTAATACGGAAAAAACTTATGAAGCGGATGCCCGGTGCGCGATAATGGTAAGCAGAAAGACCAGGAGCGCAATTAGCCAAGATAAATATGATATAATTTGCAATCTGAAGATTTTACCTGAATTTTTTCAGAAAACAAGACAAACAAAAACAGGGATCCGGTTTATATCAAGCCTAATTTTATTGATTTGGAAACAAGCTCGGCCGTGTTATTAACTTCCATTTTAAACAATAGATTTTTCCGGTGTGTATCGACTGTCAATTTGCTGATAAATAAATGATCGGCTATTTCGGAACTGCTGCTCCCATTTAATAAAAGATAAAGGATTTGGTATTCGCGTTTGGTGATCTGTGTTTTAGCGGGTTTGAACAGTTCCTCCACATTTACGTCGTGATAGGAAGGCTCCCCGTTAAGCCCAATAAATGAAAGCTTGCTTTTAGCGCCGGTTTCAAAAGGGGATTTTATGGCCGAAATATCGGTATGCACACCCAGGGTACGGATAACATTTCCATCCGTATCATAATCAATGACCAGCACCTGCTGCAAAACACGGATATATTCACCATCCTTTTTTAGTATCCTGTAATCGTAACTAACCTTATAATTGGGAATCTGCTCCAGTGTCAAATCCCTGAAGAAACCACTAACCCTATTTTCGAAATTTAAAAACCAGGGCATATCTTCAGGATGAATTTTATCTAGTAAGAATGGAAGGTCAATTTCATCGGGCTCATAACCTAAAACTTCATTTACAAGCGGGCTCATAAATTCTATAGCCGGATTGTTAACATTAAAAACGTAAAAGTAATAGGGCCCTACATGAAAAATATTTAAAAGCTTTTTATGGATTTCAAGATCAAAAATATGCTTATCTGCTTTATTCTCGCCTGAGATCGACTTCCAAATCTGAACGGCTTCTTTAAAAAAAGTTGAATTCATTGTTCTTTGTATCTACGGATGGAAAACAAATATATTAAATATACCAATATATAGGTATATGAATATGTAAATGTATATTTCATCTTTGTGTTAATAATGTTAGCAATTCTTACAATACACGTATAATAATGGCATATTTATTGAATGCCTGATTAATGTGTAGCGTAATATTTTTACAAATGGCAAAATAACAGTGGAGTACAGAAACCACTTAAAAAAACGGGGAGAAAACTGAAAAGTCTGATAAGTAGGATTTCTAAAAAACTAAAAACATGAAACAATTAATAATTATTCTACTAACAATGTTTTGCCTTAACAGTGTTTACGCCCAATCGCATAACCCCGGGCCTAATTCAAATTGCAAGTTGAATAAAAACTATACGCCAAATATTGAAAAGATATCGTGCCCGGCTTGCGACAACAATGCGAAAAAAGAAAAAGCAGCAAAAGCAGCGGAAGATAAAAGACGGGCTGATGTAATTATAGCCAAGGCAAATACTGAGAAAGAGGCGCTAAATAAAGCTCGTGAAGATAAGTTAGCTGAAGATAAAAAAAATGCGAATTCTGGAAAGGTTTATATTAATGGGAATACAAATGTTGTTACAAAAAATGTAACCGAAAACAAAAAAACAGAAGTTGTAGAGAATAAAAAAAATTATTTTTATACGCTAATTCTAACTTACGGTGATAGAAACGAAAAAGGACATCCATATTGGTTACAACACTATTTCAATACATCATCAAATCTGTCAAAAGGATTTGTAATTGATAATGATACACTATTCAGAGACAATCAGTTTAAAAAGTGTATTGGATCTATTCCACAATCGCCAACAAGCGAAGCGTTTAAAGTGTTTAAAGTGTTAAATTTCCCGCCAAATATCGGTATAGTTATTTTAAATGAGGAGAAAAATATTACTTGGACCAACAGTTATGGAACACATTCAAAAATGTATCCTATTTCAGATTTAATTGATATTAAAGGAAATAGACTTTTGAATGACGACAACATTACAGCCATCTTGCATTTTGTTGATGACTATTTTATTTTATACAAAGGTTCGTATTATAAATTGGATGACTATTATTTTGATGATGCAGTAATCTATAATTACAAAACAAAAGAAACTTATCCCATGCATAAATTAAATTATAATGATCGAGTTCAAACTGATGGAAGCGTCAGTCGGCCGGATAATTATCGCGTTGATATGTCACCTGTTTATGGAACATATAAAGCATTTACTGGAGTGAAAAGTGAGAATGGTGAGATAATTTATTATATAACTGTTGATGGACGAATTAAAGAACAACAAATCCGTTAATAATCGAATAACATGAAAAGAATCCTACTCCTTTTTGTTGTACTGCAATCTGCAGCATCTATACATGCCAGCAACATCCCCTACGAAAAACTCGACTCTATTTCGGCTTTAGTAAGTAAGCTGCAACTAAGAGCCAACGGGCTTACCTATAATAATGGTTATGCCGATTATGAACTTAGTTTTGCTGAAGGAAATTTTAAGATATTATTCAGCACCCAGCTTGCTTATAAATCGGCTTATAAAAAATGGAACGGAAAGGAAGTTCTTTTTTTTACTGAAAATATTGATTTATCGAAAGCAACAGGTATTACATGGGAGGTTCTAGGCAATTCGATTATTGATGTAAAGCTTTATTTTCCTAAAGGGCTTTTAAAAACCCAGCTATTTGACAATGGCGCCTTTGTTAATACAACAAACGATGATTATCTTGAATTTTTCAGTAATGACCAATCGGGGGATATGCTGTTTAATAGCCTTAATGATGTATGTGCACTTTTCAAAATTGCAGCAGGGCTAGCAACAGAAAAAAAAATAGCTGATGAAAACAGAGATTGGACAGCGCTGAGCGAAACTGCTTTTGTTAATAAATATCCCAGTGCACTTAGGGCAAAGCAGGCTAATTATTCATTAACCCAAAAGGAAGAGAAAAAGAGGGAGGAAGCACGAATAGAAAACGAATATGTAGAAAAAATACGAATAGAAAAGGAAATAGAGGAAAATTCGATTAAGTTAAAAGCTTCTAGATTTATTGATTCTCTCTGTACAAAATATAATTTCAAAAGAGGATTGACAGAATCTGAATTTATAAGCTTCAATCCTGAACCTACAGTGATTATTAAGCCTAGTAAAAGGAATAGGTATGCAGATAATAATCATATCCAGTACAATAACCTAAATCCTAAAATGGGGATCAATATTATTGTTTTAACTGATGGAATCGTGACTAATTGTGAGATAATGATCATGAACGAAAAAGGTTCTTCACAATCTCAACTCTTTTTTTCAAATTTACTTACGGATGCAAAAAAGAATATTCCTCCGCAAAACCTACAATATTATATAAATGATGAAGGAAATTATCAAACTATTACTATAACCGATAAAAATTTCAAGATTGAGATTAGCTACTCTATCTATTATTATGGAACGAAACATCCAAAGAGTATTGTTAATATTACTTTCAGTGAAACAAAATAAATTGACAAGATAACCTTTGCCCAGGGAGTTGGATTCTCCCTTGAGAGAAAAAATTAAGTAATTAAGGTCCAATTATTTGAGGACATGGAAACTGAAAATATTTTTTTGGAATTTTAGGGTAATCCTGCTGACAAGTTTCGTTGATGACCTGAACGATACCTCATATGCCAAATAAATTATTTCTACCCGGTTTTGTATCCATCGAATCCAAAATCCGGCATTTTTCAATCTCGTTTTTTTATTTTAAATCCCCACAAGGATAATAGCTGCCTATATTCACTTATGCTTAATTCTCCCCGATTTTCAGTTTTAATTCCATCTTTTATTTCTGAAAAGTTTGTATAATAGAAACATGATATTCTTTCCTTTAAGATATTGTCCTTTATGAGCCATAAAGCTTCAGCTCCTGCCCACATAGATCGTTCCTGAACAGTTTGAAAATAATCGTAGTCAGACCAAATTCGTGTCGTGCGAATAAAAGGCAACACAGGATTGATGAATGTTATTCCTTCATTGGAAATAATGATAATTTTACACTGGGATATAAACAACCAAATGAGTAATCCATGAATTGCAAAAAAAACCAGCATGGCTATTCTTACTGCTTCATTCTGCCATGACTCTAATGTAAATGGATCAATATTTGCCTTTGGGAAAATTGTCCAGAGCTTCGATGCAACATATATATTGATACCAAGAATAATTCCTACTCCTCCAAAGTATTTATATCTAGATCTTATTTTCATAATTGTATTTGGTGTTTTAATTTTAAATGCGCCTTTGGTATTGGCTTTTGTGAATTTTTAAAGGACTATTGTGATGTCATAAAGAATATTAAAGAAGGGTTGAGATTAAAATGCCAGTTCAATTCCTTTTGGGGTATTCATAACGCTTGCATCACGCAGGTGAGAATTTACAGGATTTTTCAATCGGTACGGGCGGTTAAAAGCTTCCTGGGAGACTTTAAAATAAGCGGATAGCATTCGGATAATATCTTTGGACAGGCCTTTCTTAATAATTTAAAATATCTGAAACCAGTCCTTTGCTAACCCCTAATATTTCAGTCAGATCTTTAGCCTTTAATTTATGAT
>CAIXAQ010000433.1 GCA_903917425.1 uncultured Bacteroidales bacterium | reverse complement strand
ATTCAGGTTATATTTGCCAGCTTCCACTTCCGAAGGATCTTCCTCGTGAATATCGCGCATGGCGGTGTAATCGGGATGACGGTATAACGCATTTCCATCGAGGCGCATTTTGCAATCCACGGCGAGGATTTTATCGTCGCTGGTTTTCAGCACAGGGTTTATTTCGAGCATGGCACAATCGGCACCCATGTAGGCGTCATAAATGCCTTTCACGAATTTCACCATATTTTTGTGCGCTTCGCCCGAAAGTCCAAGATTGAACGCTACATTGCGGCATTGAAATGCCTGAAGCCCAACTTTGCGGTCGATATTTTCGAGAAAAATCTTTTCAGGAGTATGCTCGGCCACCTCTTCAATGTCCATTCCACCTTCGGTCGAATACATGATCATCACTTTGCCTTCCTGCCTGTTCAGGAGCATGCTCAGGTAAAATTCCTTGGTTTCGGAAACTCCCGGGTAATATACATCTTCCTGAATGAGTACTTTACGTACCAGTTTTCCCTGGGCACCGGTTTGCGGAGTTATAAGGGTCATTCCCAATATGTTGGTAGCTTTTTCGCGTGCATCGTCGAGCGATTTTGCTAATTTTACGCCACCTCCTTTTCCACGGCCCCCGGCATGTATCTGCGCTTTAACAACGCAAAACTGCGATCCGCTTAGTTTTTGAATTTCTTTAGCCGCATCAACTGCCTGATCAACAGTTTCAGCCATGATACCCTTTGGTACCGGCACGCCGAAACTGCTCAAAATCTGCTTAGCCTGGTATTCGTGAAGATTCATTGTAGTGTAATTTTATAAATTAGATTGTTTTTAAATCCTGAACTATCCCGGTAAAAAGTATTTTACCAGTTCTATTTTGTATTAATCTAGGCGTAAATAAATGATAATAAGTATGTTGAAAGTATTTTTAGTTTTGAACGAAAAATGCTGACTTAGTTGTGTATCACGCTGCTAAAATAAATCTTTTATTACAACAATGTCAAAAAGATGTAGTATATATTTGAAATTGAGTTTAACTGAATTTATTTGCATTTATTTAGCCCGATCAACCTTTATTTTAATAAGAATCTGTACTGTCAGATTCCGGAAATATTCGATGCATTCAACACATCAGGCCTATCTAATTCCATTTCCTGTTTATTTTGCATAAATTGTACCTTTGCGGAATAAACTCAGCCATGATATCCGGAAAAAATATTCACAAATCGTATGGACCGCTCGAAGTGCTCAAAGGCATTGACCTGGAGATTAATAAAGGCGAAATTGTTTCGGTTGTCGGTGCTTCGGGAGCAGGTAAAACAACCTTGCTTCAGATTATCGGTACGCTCGACAAGCCCACTTCGGGATCCGTACTTTTTGACAACCAGGATATTGCAGTGCTAAGCGAAAAGAAACTGGCTTCATTCCGTAACCTGAATATTGGATTTGTATTCCAGTTTCATCACTTATTACCTGAGTTTACAGCAATCGAGAATCTTTGTATTCCGGCTTTCATTGCAGGTGTTTCGCAGAAGGAGGCAAAACATAGAGCCTTGGAACTTCTTGATTTTCTGCATCTTTCCGATAGGGCCGAACATAAACCTTCGGCACTTTCGGGTGGCGAACAACAAAGAGTGGCTGTAGCCCGTGCACTTATGAACCATCCATCGGTGATCCTGGCCGATGAACCTTCGGGGAATCTCGATTCGGCCAATGCCAAAGAACTGCACGAATTATTTTTCACTCTGCGAAAACAGTTTAACCAAACTTTCGTTATTGTTACACACAACCAGGAACTTGCCGATATGAGCGATCGCAAACTGATGATGGTTGATGGAAGAATAATCTGAGAATCATGTAAAACAACAGGTTTTATCCCGAATTGAATGGAAAAGTTTTAAATGGTCGGAAGACGGAAGTCAGAAGACGGAAGAATGTGTGAATTTGAGATTTCATCCTGCCAATGAGAAGCAATTTGAAGAAAAGTAATTGAACAGTAATGTTGCACTTTCATTGGATAAATGAAGTTGTCAGGGTAACTTCTGAGTTCCAACTTCTGACATGTTCGATAGCCCTACTAAATCAAACTAATAATTGAACCCAAATTCTTATTT
>CAIXAQ010000432.1 GCA_903917425.1 uncultured Bacteroidales bacterium | reverse complement strand
ATATCTTTTTTAATGGTTCTTATTCGGGGATTGAGAATATTTATGCAGTTGATCCTCAAAGCAAAGAGATATTCCAGGTAACATCATCCGGATTTGGTGCATGCAATGCCGTTTTGAGCCCTGACGGGAAACAAATTGTTTATTCTGATTATTCATCAGCCGGGTACAGGCTGGTTGCAACAGGTTTTAATCCGGGTTCATGGAAAAGGTTGAATGAAATCCGGGATTTTTCGCCAAAACTTTATGAGCACCTGGCGAAGGAAGAAAATAGTATGGCTGAACTAGCTGTTGAGAATGATACTGCCTATAAATCAGAAACATACAATAAGGCTGCTCATATCTTTAATTTCCATAGCTGGGCGCCGGCGTATATTAACTATATGGCGGGTGAATATGGGACGGGTATAAGCTTTATGTCGCAAAACGAATTGAGTACAGCAACAACCACTGTTGGCTATTTATACGATATTGCTGAAAACACGGGTAAGGTAACAGGCAATTTTAGTTGGCAGGCCTGGTATCCGGTCATTGATTTTAATGCCTCTTATGGTGCGCGAACCGGGTACACCAATAAGGATACTTCGGTCCGGTATAATTTTAACGAAACCATTATCAGCGGAGGTTTTACATTGCCTCTCATTTTCACCGGCGGCAAATACTATAAAGGGCTTGAGTTACGGGTGCATACTTCGTTGTTTAATATTACTGACAATACATCGCCAGCGGAAAACAAACTCGAAGGGACAATTAACTCCTTGGATTACAGCATGAATGCCTACCGGTTCATCAAACAATCCGTTAAAGATATCTATCCTCGTTGGGGACAGGTTATAAACGGTACTTTCCGACATTCGCCTTTCGGTGACAATAATTATGGTAGTATCGCATCGGTTGGTTCCCGTTTCTATTTTCCGGGTTTGTTTCCACATCATGGAGTAAAGCTTGAATTCAACTGGCAAAAACGAAATCCCGGAAGTTATTATTATCCAAGTCAGATAAACTTGCCAAGAGGTTATTATACCCTCGACAAAAATGCAATTACCTGTTTCGCTGTAAATTACAAATTTCCGTGCTGGTATCCCGATCTTTCGTTTGGGCCACTCGCTTATTTTAAACGTATAAAGGCAAACCTGTTTTACGATGGCGGAACAGGAAAAACGGATGAGATAAGTCAGAAAATGCAGTCGGCAGGGGTCGAAATTACGGCTGATCTGCATCTGCTCAGGTTTGTTTTTCCCCTGGATATGGGCTTCCGGTTTGGGTATCTCCCGATTGAGAATAAATATTTCACCGATTTTCTTTTTTCTGTAAATTTGTCGAACTAAAAAACAAAGCATATGGGATTCCTGCTTAAACTTCTTGTTTCGTCGCTGGCCGTTTTTTTTGGTGCTTATATTCTTGACGGCGTCTACCTCGATGGTTTTCCGACCGCGATCCTGGTAGCTTTACTTATGGGATTCCTTAATGCGTTCCTTCGTCCCATATTGATTATTCTAACCATCCCGATAACACTGATAACTTTCGGTCTTTTCCTGCTTGTT
>CAIXAQ010000431.1 GCA_903917425.1 uncultured Bacteroidales bacterium | reverse complement strand
GATTTATTACAAACATGCGGATGTGTCGGATGGTGCTTTTTATGCTTCAGGCGGGTTTGCATTTACTGACAGCGAGCCTGAAGGTGCCCGCAAATGGTTTCCCTGTTACGACAGGCCGAGCGACAAGGCTACCACCGACATTACCGCTAAAGTACCATCGGCGGCTAAACTGGGAAGCAATGGCAAATTGCAGGATTCGATAGTAGAAGGTGCCAATACCAAATACCATTGGGTAAGCCGCGATCCGGTTGCCACCTATCTTACGGTTCTCACTGCCAGGATTAACTATAAACTGGATATTGTAAACTGGGTTAATCCGGCTACATCCGAAGTAATCCCGATGCGGTTTTATTCCAACCCGGGTGAGAATATTGACTTTATAAAAAGCATCATAGGGAATATGACTACCTACTATTCAAACGAATTTGGCTATCATCCCTTCGAAAAAAATGGTTTCGCTTCGCTTAACAATGAATTTGCCTGGGGCGGAATGGAAAACCAGTCACTTACCAGTATTTGCCAGAACTGCTGGAGCGAATCACTCGTTGCACATGAGTTTGCCCATCAGTGGTTTGGTGATATGGTAACATGTGCTACCTGGGCCGACATTTTCCTGAACGAAGGTTTTGCCACTTGGTCGGAAGCACACTGGACTGAAAACCAGAGCGGTTACGAAGCCTATAAAAATGAAATGATCAATAATGCTGACAGTTATATATCTTCCAATCCGCATTGGCCAATTTCGTCGCCATCCTGGGCCGTTACCACTCCCGATGTGAACACCTTGTTTAACTATGCTATTACTTATCTGAAAGGCAGTTGTGTGCTTCATATGCTTCGCTACACACTTGGAGATGAAGTATTCTTCCCCGCTTTAAAAGCATATGCCAGCGACACCACTGATTTTAAATATAAATCGGCTACCATCGAAGATTTTAAAAATAAGATGGAAGTTGAATCGGGTCAGCAGTTGGATTGGTTTTTCGATCAATGGATTTATAAACCGGATCATCCGATTTACCGGAATTTTTATGAAATTGAACCTGGCACAAATGGCAAATGGATGGTATATTTTACAGCTAAACAGGAAGTGCAGCCATTTATACCCTATTTTCAGATGCCAATTGAGTTGAAGGTGAACTTCCTCGACGAAACTGACACGATTGTGAGGGTTTTTAACAGTTTCAACGGGCAGATATTTGCATTTGAATTTGATAAACGACCTATTCTGGTAGCATTCGATCCCAATCATGATATTTTACTTAAGGAAGGAACAACCGTTGTTGGCTTAGATGAGTCACCCAAAAGTGAACCCGGTTTATCACTCAAAGCTTTCCCGAATCCTGTTAACGATCAATCGCAGATTACCTATAAGCTGAAAACGCCTGCCTTTGTAACTGCTGACTTGTATAATAGTACTGGAGCGAAAATCAGCAACCTGGTAGATAAATACCTGCCTGCCGGCGATCATTCAACTAAAATAAACGGAGAGGGTTTAAAGCCCGGCATCTATTTCGTCGTTTTCAGGACAGGGAATCAGATCGGAGAGCACACGTCTGAACTCCAGTCACTCTCGCGCATCTCGTAT
>CAIXAQ010000430.1 GCA_903917425.1 uncultured Bacteroidales bacterium | reverse complement strand
TAGCACTTCCGAAACAGGGCATGCTAAAAATGCAGCCAATTTCGACACATTAATCTCCTGCGCAACCGGTTATGGCGCAGCCTACAATCCATCAAAAACCACACTCAGGGTTAGCGCTTTACAAAACATGTCAGCCGAAGCCAAAAATGCGGTACGGGCCGTAAATGCCACTTTGCCGGCTTATACACAGGCAGTTGCCGACCGGGAAGTAGCTTTCGCACCCTTAAACAAATTAACCACCCGCATACTCAACTCACTCAAAGCAACCGATACCACTCAACAAGTGATCGAAAGTGCAAAAGCACTTGTAAATAAACTTCAGGGCAAAAGAACCACCCCTAAAAAAACGGAAGAGGAAAAATCAGCCCTGGCTGCCGATGGCAAAGCCACTAAAGAAATATCAACTTCGCAAATGAGCTACGACAGCCGCCTCGACAATTTCGATAAACTTGTTCAGCTACTGTCAAGTGCCCCGTTTTACACCCCTAACGAAACCGATTTGCAGATTACAAGCATACAAGCCCTGTACGCCGATTTAAGCGCGACAAACGCTGCTGTAATTGTTGCTGCCGTCCCGTTAAGCAATGCCCGTATTTCGCGCAACCAAGTATTGTACAAAGCCGATACCGGTGTGGTAGATATTGCAATGGATGTAAAAACCTACGTTAAATCCGTTTTTGGAGCAAGCAGTCCGCAGTACAAGCAAATCTCAGCTTTAGCCTTCAAATCTATTCCCGAATAGCGGCAAGAAATCAGGGATGTTTACTCTTATACAAACTGCAATTGTCGATAAGGCAATTGCAGTTTGTTTTTTATCAACTGCATACTATATTATCGTACCTGCAATTAGTAATAAAGAACATGCAATTAGTTTTTAACGGCCTGCAATTAGTAATAAAGCACCTGCAATTAGTAAATGATCACCTGCATTTAGTATTGAAGCACCTGCAAGTAGTAAATAACGATTAACCATTTTCCATTAACGATTAACCAATTAGGCTTTGGGGTTTAGGATTTAGGGGTTGGAAGCCCCATTTACCATTTTCCATTAACTATTATCCATTCTCCCTTCCCCCTACAACAATCCCCCATTCTTATAAATCCCCATCTGTGCATCATAAAACTTATTGATAAACAGAGATTTGTTTTTGGTAAGGTTTATAACTTCCCCGGTAGCGAAATTCACTCTCACCTGGTCGCCTTGTTGTAAGTCTATTTCTTCAAGTTGCCCCAATGTGTACGTTAGGATAGGAAGAGCCGCATTTATGGCATTTCGCTCGTAAATAGCACCAAACGATTCAGCTATAATTGCCGTTACGCCCAACGACTGGAAACAATCGACCGCTTGTTGACGCGAACTTCCTGCGCCAAAATTCTTAGCTGTAAAAACAATATCTCCGGGCTGCACCTTTTTTGAAAAATCTTCATACCCTTTCAGGTTATCGAAAGTATATTGTCCCATTTCCCTGATATTGGTAATCGTAAGGTAACGGTTATGGAAAATCATGTCGGTATCAATATCATCCTTTAATATTACCCAGGCACGTCCTTCGATAATTTCAGGTTTTTCGGATTTCTCACGGATTACAACATCACGTTGTTTTATTGCAGGTTTACTGAAAGAGGCTGCAATTTCTGGAATATCATCGGGAGTGGTTATGTAACCGGCAATTGCCGAAGCAGTAACAACACCTGGCGAAGCTAAAAACATAGCTCCTTTGCCTTGTTTGCCCGAAAAATTGCGGTTTCCGGTACTGATGGTTACTTCTTCAGGGCCATTCTGTCCGACTTGCCCGGCAGCACAACCGGCACAGCCTGCATTGGAAACCAATGCACCTGCATCTTTAAATATCTGGATCAGCCCTTCGTCTAAGGCTTCACGCCAGATGGCATCGGTAGTCGGAACAATTTTAAGTACAACGCCCGGAGCAACTTTTCGGCCTTTCAATATACCGGCTGCTTCACGCAGGTCTTCCATGCGCCCGTTGGTACAACTTCCCAGGAATGCGGAATCTATTTTCGTGTTTTTAACACTTTCCACCGAAACATCGTCGTGCGGATGGCCGGGATTAGCAACCATGGGCACGAATTTTTCTATATCTATTTCATGCACAAATAAATAACTGGCTTCTGATGAAGCCTTAATCGTTTCGAAGCGCTTTCCTG
>CAIXAQ010000429.1 GCA_903917425.1 uncultured Bacteroidales bacterium | reverse complement strand
TTTTCATTGTCCATTGTCAATCCCCACCCCGTTCAGCGAGTTCCGTTGCTTCTATATTTTTCTCTATCACCTGAATAGACCATCCGGCAAAGTTTACACAAACAGACTTCATGCTTTTGTTTGGCAAAGTCGCAGAGCCAATTAACCTGCACTGCAAATCAAATTTTAAGTATGTTAAATTATCAAATCATAATAAAACAAGTTTGTTAATATCAAATTGACATTTCTTACTTATCTTTACATATTGAATATGTACGTTTGTAATTTTATGAATTTAGCAAATGAAAATTTCCTATTTTCTAAATCCGGGCGAATTAATAAACTCCGAAATCCGGGATAAACTGCCTCTTTTGGGTTTAATGGTTTCGGGTATTTCATTTATGATATTTTTTATCCTTACTGGCTTAGACAGTAATACCGGTTTTTTACTTCCCGCATTTAAAGGCCTGCTTTTCGGCACGGCTGGAATTGCGTTTTTAGCATTTATCATCTGGTTTCTGGTAAAAGGTTTTAATCCAAATGTTACGTTGAGTTATGTAATAGGTAGTTTTTCCCTTTGCTACACATCAACCATGATATTTACTTTCGTAGGCTTATTCCTTAAAATGGGTATGGGCTGGAATACGTCTGTTTCGCTTGGCATGAGTGGTGTACTTTTCGCATTTGGCCCAATGATCTCAGTAATTTCATCTCTTACAGGCGGAAAACGCGAACTGGACATACTTATTATAACACTTGCAGGTGTCTATGTTTTCTTCTTTTGGGCATTTCTGAATAATATGCTTTAATATGGATGATGCGTCAAAATATTATAAAGGAACCTTTTTGCAACTGGTAGTAGTTACTTTTTCTGCCATTACCCTATCGGTAATTTCTGCAATTAGCTCAGGTGCCAATTTAATCGTGATATCAACTTATTTTACCTTATTTGCCTTTCTCTTCCTGATGTTCTTCCTTATATCCATCCTTATACTTTCGATTGCAAACGTAAAAGTGAAAAAGGAATATGGCAAAGGATACGTTTACGGAGCAGTACTGCATGGTTTTATGCTTTTATTTCCATTTGCCATCTTACTATTAATATCGGATGTTTTTCTGAAATGGAATGCTTTTCAAACCATTGTTGCAACTTCAATTATCACTTCTGCTTCCTATTCCGCATCTAATTTAATAAAACTTGGCGGAAACCGCACAGCAAATTCAACACTGACGCTGATCTTAGGTGCCGTCTTTATGGTGATTTTTATACTTATCGCTTCATCCGGATACTTTAAATAACGATAATTATGAAGACACTCTTCAAAGTAGGGCTTTTGATCATTGTTTTGTTTGTCTTCAAACAGTCAATCGCACAAAATATCAGCGACTATTATGGAACCTATTCTGGCAAAGTAAGGATGCCGAAAGTTGAAGCAGGTATTGTAGCAGGTAAAACCAAAGGCTGGACACTTAAGAATGAGATCAATCAAATAACTATTACTATATCGCATCCTGATAAAATAACTATTTCTGTACATAACCTATTCGAAGAGTTTGAAACAGGCAAAGAAGCAGATGGAATAGTATCATTAGAGTCCTCAGGTGTTTTTAATGGGTTCATTAATGCTGATTTGAGCTTTGATGTAGCTGGTATTATGAATCACAAAGGAATTTTTGGAACACATAAAGGCAGTTCCGCAGCAAGCACGACCGTGGAAGGAAAGATTTTCGAGAATTCAATTGTGGGAGATTTCATTTTTAATGAATCGAAAGAAGATTTTGCATACTTGGCTTTTGATATTCCATTAAAAAAAGAAAAACAGGATTGTGATTTTAATATTGTTGTTCCTTCCGATCTTAAACCCGGTAGCGATTTTTATGTATCGCTAAACCAATCGGGCTGTATATCATCGTACACTATTTTTTATAACGGGAAAGACAAGCCTATTCCCCAATGGGACGGCAAATCAGTAAAGGTCGAAGTTCAAGCCGTATGCTGCGATACCCGCACCGTTGTAAAATCAATTATTGTTCCTGATTTTGGCAGTGGTAAGGAGATAATTGAGATAAAAGGAAAGCAGGAACCATTTCCGGCGCCACCCCCGGAACAAATTGCAACCGGAACCTTAGCCTCATTGCTCTTGGTGAAACTATTAGAGGGATTACTGGGTGGAAAAGGTACCGGAACCAACAAGATCCCTCCAACACAAATACCTCCTTCTGAACCAAAACATCCGAGAGTTCCTGACCCTATGGCTGAGAAACCAAAACCGGTTGATAAACCTCAGCCAGGCAGCAAACCTTTCGAAATCGAGGATAAACAAAAATACCCTAAAGTCGAGGAAAAAGAGGATAAATTAAAACCGGAAGTCACGGAGAAGAAAAAGGATATAGACGATAAGGGTAAGAAACCTGTTTCGCCTCTGGATAAGCAAAAAAAAATGGAGGAGTTGTGGCGAAGGCACGAACTACTCCTGAAACATGCTGCAAATGAAAATCAATCCTTCAACTCATTCTTCGGCACAGCACGAGACGTTATTAAAACGGTTCCGGCTTCGTTTAACGAATCGATAACTACAGCCAGGAGAGTGTATGATAACACACACAATGCATTTAACAAATTTAAAGACTTCGGTGAGGAAATTGAACGCAATCCGGTTGAGAGAGAAAAATTCATTAACAATGTCTCAAATATTTCAGGCAACCTCAAAAATACATGCGTTAACTATTATAAAAACTTGGAATTTATTGATGATTTCAGGGACTTAAAGAATTATTTCGTAAACGACAGCAAGCAATTGATTCGAAAATTATATAAAGATCCAAAGGAAACAATTAAAAACTATGCTTCAGCATCCATAGGTACTGAGAATTATAAAAGTGCATTTGATATGGATAAACCGCTTGAAGAAAGGCTGCTTAACCTGGGGATAGGTTATTACAAAACGATATCGACGCTTGCAACCGGTGAAAAGGGCACTTTTTTATATAACGAGGTAATGTCGAAAAGTTCATCTGCATTTAATATCCTTGAACTTACCGGAAAGATTTCATATGATCATAACATCGTACTATTGCGTCAAAAACTCCACGAAAATTTCCCTGAGATTTACGAAAAGGGTAAAATGACAGTAATAAAAGAAGGTATCAGGATAAAAGCAAAAAATACCTATTATGAATTTATGGATCAGAAAGAAAAAACAACTACTGCATACAATGTAAATGATGGGCTGGAAAGATTTAACAGTTGGTACGAACAGAACTTAAAATAATTCAAGGCATGAAAACAGGCGAAGTATTAGTAAATATCAAAAAAGAGGACGTAAAAACTCTTTTCATTAATTTCCTTAATCTGGAAGCCAATAAACTCTGCCCTTTTGCTGAAACATTGTCCGAAAGTATTGATAAAAGTGCTGACATACCTGCTATCGATGCTCTAATAAAAAATAACGATTTCGTTTACCTTATTAAAAATCTTGCAAAGCCCGATTCTCTCCTGCAGTTCAGAGTCGGTGGGCCTGGCTTGGCATACAATAAAATTTCCATCTGTAAAACTGCCGAAAGTACCTATATTCTCCTGCTCTTTGATGGCAATTCCTTTGGAATACAATACTATGATAGTAGTAAAGCACTTGCTGAAATACTGACATCACTAATAATTAATTCCGATTTTGATGAACAACCTGATGCGTTTCCGGCAACACTAAAT
>CAIXAQ010000428.1 GCA_903917425.1 uncultured Bacteroidales bacterium | reverse complement strand
TATGTTGCCTGTCGGTTATTAACATCGAAAATGTGTGTAATTTTACATCTGCGAGCGGTTGGGTTGTTTAGTGCAGTTTTTCAGTAACTTAGCCGCATCCATACCAGGATTATAATCAAAAATTGAAAACGCCATGATATACTTGAGGTTGATAGGTGAGTCGTTTGCTTTTGCCATGCGGGCAATTGTTGCCAATAAAGTCCGAACCTTTTTGTCGTTACTTGGCATAACGATTGGAATCTTTTCCGTTATATCGGTGCTGACTGTTTTCGACAGTATCGAGAATAAATTGAGGAAAAACATTGAAGAACTGGGGAGCAATGTTCTTTTTATTCAGAAATGGCCATGGGCGATGGGTGGCGAAAACTATGCCTGGTGGGAATATATGAAGCGCCCCGAAACCCGCCTTCAGGAAATGGAAGAAATACAAAAACGTAGCAACCTCTGCGATGCTGTGGCATACTATGTTGCTACCGAACGAAATGTGAAACAGGGCGGGGTCACTTTCGAAGGTGCTGCCGTCATCGGGGCTTCGCACGAATACGAAAAGGTGGAAGCTATCAACTTGTCGGCAGGCCGGTATTTCTCATTGTCGGAATCGCAAAGCGGAAGCCCGGTTGCGGTTGTGGGCGATAAAATCATTAAGGAACTTTTGGGGGATTCCGATCCGCTTGGCAAGGATATCCTGGTTTTCGGGCGTAAGGTTCAGATTATCGGAACATTTAAAAAAGAAGGCGATAATACATTTGGCAAATCGAATGACACCTGGGTAATGATGCCTGTAAACTTTGCCCGCAATTTTATTGATCTGAACAACCACGACATCGGTTCGTCCATTATGGTACGAGGCAAAAAGAATGTTACAAACGAAGCACTGCGTGATGAAATGACAGGCATTATGCGATCCATCCGTAAACTAAAGCCGACAGCCAAGGATAATTTTGCTATCAACGAAACGAGTGTAATAACACAGGGTTTCGACCAGGTGTTCGGCGTCATAGCCATTGTCGGCTGGGTAATAGGCGGTTTCTCGTTACTTGTAGGCGGTTTTGGTATTGCCAACATCATGTTTGTTTCTGTTAAGGAACGCACAGGGCAGATAGGCATTCAGAAATCGCTCGGTGCCCGCAATTCCTTTGTGCTGCAACAATTCCTGTTCGAAGCTGTATTCCTGTCGATGCTGGGCGGTTTGTTTGGTTTGCTGATTATATACATAGGAACCGTACTTGTAACCAAATTTGCTGGAATGGAACTGGTACTTAGCCTCAAAAACATAGTGCTCGGACTTTCGGTATCCGCTTTTATCGGATTATTTTCGGGCTTATTTCCTGCATGGTCGGCTTCGCGCCTCGACCCGGTTGATGCCATGCGTTCCACTTTTTAATAAAAACACATACACTATTCGTCACAGTTAGCGGCAATTTCGAAAACTGTCTGCCGGAACGTAAAAAAGCAATGCAATTGTACGGCAAAAACGTTATTTTTGCCGGAGGGCTTATACTATGGAAAAACGCTGGGTACTAAAACAAAAAGGAAATGAATCCCTCATTGCGGAAATTGCCGGAGCATTGGGGATTGAAGTTGCATTAGCCGAACTGCTTGTTCAAAGGGATATTAAAAATTTTGAAGAAGCAAAAGCTTTTTTCAGGCCCGAGCTGTCGCAATTGCACGATCCTTTCCTGTTAAACGATATGGACAAAGCCATTGACCGTATTGAAGCAACTCAGAACAGCGGTCAGAAAATTATGGTTTACGGCGATTACGACGTGGATGGCACAACCGCTGTTTCACTCGTATATGCTTTTTTTAAAGAAAATGGCTTTCAGAATCTCGATTATTACATTCCCGACAGGTACAGCGAAGGGTACGGAATATCTTTTAAAGGAATTGATTACGCGCAGGAGCAGGGCTTTTCGCTGATAATTGCCCTCGATTGTGGCATCAAAGCTGTTGACAAAGTTAAATATGCAAAGGATCGGGGCATTGATTTTATTATCTGCGACCATCATAGGCCGGGCGACGAATTGCCCGATGCAGTGGCGGTGCTTGATGCAAAAAGAGCTGATTCCACATATCCTTTTGACGAACTTTCGGGCTGTGGTGTAGGCTTTAAATTGATTCAGGCCTATGCACAAACCCATGACATCTCTTTTGAAAGCCTGTATAAATACCTCGATCTGGTTACTATAAGCATTGCATCCGATATTGTTCCTATTGTTGGCGAAAACCGGATACTTGCACATTTTGGCTTAAAACTCATTAATACAAATCCACGGCCTGGAATCGAATCTATCCTAAATGTAGCAAACATTGCCCGCAAACAGGAAGACGAAATCAGCAAAGAAGGCGAGGATAAAGGCTTATTGTTTTCGCGCGAACTCACCATCAGTGATATGGTTTTTGTGGTTGGCCCCCGGATCAATGCTGCGGGACGCGTCGAAAGCGGGCGTAATTCGGTAAAACTCCTGGTTTCGCCCGACATGGAAACAGCCGGAACCATTGCCCTTCAAATCAACGATTTTAATAACGAACGCCGCACACTCGATACTCAAATCACGCTCGAAGCCCTTGATCTTATTGATAACGATAAAATACTCCGCAAGGCAAAGGCGACTGTGGTTTTTAACCCTAACTGGCACAAGGGCGTAATTGGCATTGTTGCCTCGCGGCTTACCGAATCGTATTACCGCCCAACGGTTGTGTTAACACAATCGAACGGATTGATTACAGGCTCGGCCCGTTCCGTAAAAGATTTCGATGTTTACGATGCCATTGATGCCTGCAGCGACCTGCTGGAACATTTTGGCGGACACATGTACGCGGCAGGTTTATCGTTGAAGCCCGAAAACCTGGAGCCTTTCAGGAAAAGGTTCAATTCAATAGTTTCGGCAAGTATTACCGATGAAATGCTGATTCCTGAAGTTGAAGTTGACCTCGAAATTAACCTGAACCAGATCACACCAAAATTTCTGCGCATTCTCAAACAGTTTGCCCCTTTTGGTCCGGGTAATATGTCGCCCGTATTTATGACCTGCGGAACTGTCGATTCGGGCCATGCCCGTATTGTTGGCAAAAACCATGTTAAGCTCACGGTGTACCAGGAATCGGTGCGCAGTGCACCATATTCAGGTATTGCGTTTCAACAAGGCGATAAATACGATGCTATCCAGAAAGGGAAAAGCATGAATATCTGTTACCACATCGAAGAAAATGAATGGAATGGAATACGGAATATTCAATTAAATATCAAAGACATACGTTTTTGTGATGATATTTAATACATTCAATAATTCACAAAGGCAATAACTTTCTGCACCCGGTAAACTCCAAATACCAGGACTCAAATCGCAGGAAAGACTGCTGCAAAGTTCCTGGTTCGGGAAATGTGAGGCTTTATCTTTTACTTTGGATCTGCAACGGATTGAATGGAATTGCTGTTTTTTGGTCAGAAGACCGAAGTCGGGAGACCGAAGCGCTTTCTGAATGACATTACATTCTACCAATGGAAAATAAGTCGAAAATTATTAATTGCCTACAATCTGATATACTGGTCAAAATAGTTTTCAGGGTATCTTCCGACTCCCGTCTTCTGACTTCCGACAATCTAATTTTACCCGCCAATTAGCAGTTTGATTTTTATTTTTGACAAGAATCTTCACAATCGAATTATAGTTGTTGATCAAATAAAGATATTTATGAAATCACTTAAACTACTCCTCCTCCTGCTGATACTTACTATTCCTGTTTATTTGTCTGCTCAAAATAAAGCAGTATCCAAAAGCCAAATTCCAGAAATTAACTCCAGACCTTACGCAAGGTATTGGTGGTTTGCATCCATGATAAAAGAACAGGACGTACGATACAACCTCGACTGGCTGAAAGCACATGGCTTTGGCGGCGTGGAAGTGGCCTGGGTTTACCCTCTGAACAGGTTTAATCAAAAAGACACAACCTACACACCGCGCCAGGAATGGCTTAGTCCGGATTGGACTAAAATCGTAAATTTCACTAAAGAATATGCCGATTCCATCGGGTTAGGATGTGATTTAACTTTTGGTACGCTCTGGCCTTTTGGCGATACGGAAGTTACTTTTGAGCAAGCCACCCGGAAATACGGCGACTCAACGTGGCGCCAGGAAATTACACGCTCCTGGCAGCACCCGAAAACAGGATATGTGATCGACCACCTGACACAAAAAAACTACCAACCCTACTTCGACAGGTTGCTGAAAGCATTTCCACGACCGGCAACAAAACTTCCGACAGCTTATTTTATCGACAGTTGGGAAGTAGAAACAGAAAAATTATGGTGTGCCGGCTTTGATATAGATTTCAAACAAAAATTCGGCTACGACCTTGTCCCTTTTATGGATTCAATTTATCTGCCACGCAATCAAAATCATCTCTACGACTACATGAGTTTGATTTCCGAAAAGGTTCTGAAATTTTATCACGATTATGATTCCACTTTAAACTCGGTTGGGATACTTTCGAGGGGCCAGGTTTCGGGTGCTCCCTGCGACTTAATTTCGGGATATTCGTTGCTGGATATTCCTGAAGGCGAATCCATGCTTTTCGAGCCTGAGTTTTGCAGCATTCCTGCATCAGCGGCTTTACTGACAGGTAAAAATACCGTTTCTTCCGAAACATTTACCTGCCTTTATGGCTGGCCACGCGATTATATGCGCAAAGAACAAGCTGCCGATTTGAAACTGGTGGCCGATGCACTCCTGGCTAACGGCATCAATCAAATAATATGGCACGGCAAGGCACACAACCCTAAAGGTCAGGATACGGTTAATTTTTATGCCACTACTCATATCGGCGATAATAGCGAAATGGCGCCCGAAATCAAGCCTTTTAACCATTACCTGGAAACCGTTTCGGGGTATATGAAAAAAGGGAAAACATATTCCGATATAGCCGTTTACCTTCCAACTGAAGATGCCTGGACTGCCGGGGTTATGCCTAAAGAGAAGCAGTTTATCTGGTCCTGGGGCTACTACGAAATGCGTTATGTCTACTTTCCCGATGAATTGGCCGGGTACAACCCAACCTGGATAAACGGTGAATTCCTGCAAAAGGCTGTTGTTGAAAATGGTGTTTTGAAAACAGGTGATGCCAACTACAAGGCGTTGTATATAAAAGCAGAATATCTTGATTATAAAGTTGTTAAACGGCTGAATGAACTTGCAGATAAGGGTTTGAAAATTATATTGAAAAATGAGCCGAAAGAACCCGGAGCTGTTCCCCACAAGGATTATTCAAAATGGATTGGAAAACTAAAAAAATCGAAAAATGTAACGACCGGTCTGCCGAAAAACCTTAACCCTTTCGTAAGCGGGATCAAAATACCCCGCCATTGGTGCCGTATAGAAGGTGAAGCCCTTTATGTTTTCTTCCCGAATCCAAAGGCGGACCGGATTAAGTTTCCGCTGGAATATGGACAATCGTTGGAATCAGAACCAAAAGAATTGGCTGTTGAATTAAATTTCGGCGGGACAAAATATAACCTGGATCTTATTTTTGATCCTTATCAATCATTGCTTTATAAAATCGAAAAGGGTAAAATTGAGAAAATTGATATCCTGTTTATTCCCAAAACACCTGAAGTCAAAGCACGACCAGCCGACTATGTGGCGCCATGGCTGGTAAAGTGATCCGTATTAAACTTCAAATTTTTCGCCCCAATCGGACATAAGCTGCATCACAGGCAGTAATTTTTTCCCTTCGTCGGTTAAGGAATATTCCACCTTGGGTGGGATCACTTCATGAACCTTCCGACTGACAACCCCGCTTTTTTCAAGTTCCCGCAATACCTGGGTAAGCATTTTATCGTTTATCCCTACCAATATTTTCTTGATTTCGCCGAAACGCAGGGTGCCGTTCCGCAGGTTCCAGAATACCAGGCTTTTCCATCTACCTCCAATTATTGAAAGGGTTAAGTCGACCGGGCAATAAAAAAAAGTACCGTCTAATTCGTATCGTTTCATTGATGTTTTGTTTTTGCAAAGGTAAAATTAATCCTAGTTACTTACCAAATGTATAGTGCTTTCATTTTGGGTAGTATATTGCGTATGTAAAGTGTAAGATGCAATTTTGCACCGTTAATTAATCAAAATAAAAGGAAAACAAAATGGACAAAGAACAAGTGAAAAACACCGCATTGGCAGTCTCAAAAGCCATCTTAGATGGACGATGGAATGATCTGGACAAATTACTCGACGATAAATTTACCTATACCGGTGATGGCTTCGTTTTTACAAAAGACGAATACATTGGATTTATGCAGGACATGAAAGCCGCTTTTTCGAACCTGAAAATGGAGTTTCCGCATATTGTGGTTGATGGCGATTCAGTCTCTGTACGGTTTATTTCGACAGCAATAAACACCGGCAAATTTATGGGCGCACCTGCCAATAACAAGAATCTGGAAATAAATGGCATTTTTATCCGGAAAGTAAAAGACGGCAAAGTAATGCAGGAATGGCAAACGACTGATTTGTTAGGTGTTATGAAGCAAATAGGCTTTGGTGCCTTAATGGGCTATTCCGTTTTTGTCGGATTATTTAACGTAAAACAAGCAAGGCCTGTCAGGAAAAATAACTGATACAAAAATGAAAAAAGTAATTCGTTGCTTGATGATTCAATTGGGCGTAATACCTTCACCACAAGGCAAATAAGTTTATATAATCCGATCGTAAAATGAGCTGAAATAAATCAGCTCATTTTTTAATCTGCTGTTTTGATAAAAGAAATTCAATCAAAAAAGGTATTAACCTACCACCCGGATGCATTTCCAACTCATTGGGATTTAAACCCTTACCGGGGATGCAGCATTGGGTG
>CAIXAQ010000427.1 GCA_903917425.1 uncultured Bacteroidales bacterium | reverse complement strand
CGAAAATAATTTCTTTTTTTGAATCGTTATTCACATCTGCTACTTGCAGCGAGTTATAACTACCGGCTGTTCCGCCGAATCTGCGGGTAAGCATGTATTGGTTTGAATCGGCATAGATGTAAACGGTTCCCTCTGAAGTGAAAATATACTCCGGCGATGCATCGTTATTCAAATCTGAAACTACTATACCATCAATACGTTTCGAAATCAGTTTAAAGGATTGCAAGGTTTCATGGGTGCTGCCGTCGAATGCTACCACAGTTCCATCTGCTTTTCCTGCAACTATATCTTTTTTGCCATCTCCGTTTATATCGTATAACTCAATGCTGGTATAATCAGATGCAGGGCTTATCCATTGTGTATGTGTGATACCGCCGAAAACCTGTATTTTGCTGCTGCTCAAAATAACTATCTCCTTTTCGGCACTGCTGTCGATATTTGCAATCCGTAAAACGGGGGTATTATAGGAACCCTGTAAACTGCCCGAAGTATATTTAATGCTATAATCCACAGGATTTATTATGTAGTAAAAATTACTTGTCATCACTACTATTTCCTGGTTGCCGTCATCGTCAATATCCTCAACTTCAACGGCATAGAATTCATCAATATCTTCACTGTTAAATATATGGGTGCTTTCGATTGTTTTTGTAATCCCATTCACAATCCATATCTGGCCTGTGTAAGTTTCTCCTGCAGCAACAATTATTTCTTTCTGGCCGTCGTTGTCAATATCTTTAATGGCCAAATCATAAATTCCTGTCCAAACCAGGTAAAAGAAATTTCCGTCACTTTGCCATTCAAGTTCGTGGGTTACAGCACTAAAAACAAGTAATATACCGCTACCATAACCGCTTTCACTTTCATATGATATGGCTACTATTTCCTTTATACCGTCGTTATCAATATCATCAATGGCAGTAGCGTAAAATGGCCCGACTATATCCGCACTTTGCCATTCAATTGTACGGGTGGCGATATCCGCAACATAAAAGTAATCGGCACCTGAGGATGTCCAGCCTGCACCCCACATAACTTCCTGTTTTCCATCATTATCCACATCCGAAATACTCAGAGCCGTTACGCCGTGTTCGGGGTTGACAACTTTCCACATTTCGGTATTTGTGGTGGAATTGATACAATGGACTTCACCCCATTGTCCGTCGCCATAAATTATCTCATCAATATTGTCGTTGTTCACATCCTGCAGAAGCAATGCCTGTATATCGAGATCTGTTAAAACCTCAAACTTCAGCGCTTTAATATCGGCATCATATACATCAATATATTGCCAGGATTTGGCAAGAACTATTTCTTTCTTCCCGTCCGAGTCGATGTCGGAAAGTTCGACCATATAGTAACCATCGGATCCGCTTCCTGAATCAAAAGTCCATTCGGTAGTTACAGCCGACCCTTTATATGATAATACTTTCCCTTTGGTTGTAACAATTTCAATATCAGTATCTCCGTCAACATTACCTAAGGCGAATTCAGCAGCACCAAAATCAATCTGGCTTTTTACTGTGAAATTTGATGTACGGTACAGGTAAATTTTTTCGTCGGTGCTTATAACCAGTTCCTTTATGCCGTCGTTATCCGCGTCTCCAAGCTCCAAATCGTTAATGTTAATTTGTACAGGCAGGGCGAAAGCGGCAATTTCTGATTTTGTAAGGCCATTATACACTTTGATTTCCCCGTTTTCGAAACCAGCCAGAATTTCAGGCTTGCCATCATTGTTAACATCCAAAACCTTCATCCGTCTGATTTGTTTGGCATAAGGATCACTTGTATATTGCTGATAGTAGGTGTTTTTGACAGCATCGTATTGAAGAATGTACCAGTAATCGCCTGTGAAATCATAATTGTACCCTGCCTTTGCACTGCATATTACCTCAATCTTACCATCACCGTCGAGGTCGACCGATTGCATGGATTTACGCCCGATATAGGTTCCCATTATCGAAAACTTCCATGCAGGATCGCATTGGGTTACACTTCCGGCTAAAAAATCAGCATTCTTGTGCCGGTTGAATCTGGCAGTATCTGCATACAAGGCTTCAGCCTTTTGTATCGGATAGTTTATTTTTTTTCCATCCTCGTTTTTTATGATACGGTTATAAACATCATATTCATTGTTTTTAGGAAACCGGACACTTTTATCTCTAACCGGTTGCGCATTAGCAAAATAGCCAACAACCAAACAGAAGATCAGGAGCAGATTTGTTTTCATGGTTCAATAGAATTTATTGACTAAAAAAGGGATATATTTTTTGTTTTTTTTAATTTCCAGTATTCGTGTTCTTATATATAGCATCAAATCAGCGCGTTGTATCAAAATGTATATTCAGAGGTAATGCGGGTAAACGGAGCAGATAGAAAAACAATTATACCGGGGGCAGATATCCGGAATAAGCTTTATAGCCTTGATTCCCGATCCCAAATCCCATTACAAAGTTATTAACTTTATAGGGCTGATCAGTAAAGAAATTATTTTTTATTTTTGGTTTTGTCCCGGAATAAATCAATCTCTGACTGACAAACTTGATTGCACTTTTCATGGTTAGAAGTGAGGCAATTCAGAGGGCATAAAGCAGTGTATATTTTCGAAAAAGTATCACGTGAGGTATAAATTACGGATGTGTTTTTCGGTTTAAACAGTTTATCCGTGGCTTACGTTTTTCATCAGCACTTCGGCGATAGCAATGTCTTGCGGTTGAGTAATCTTGATATTTTCGGATCGGCCCTCCATTAAGTGCAAGTCAAAACCAGCCGATTGCATTACCGAAGCATCATCAGTGTATAAGGATTGATAAGGTTGTGTGTAAGCCTGTTTTAATTCCGAAACTTTAAAAACCTGTGGGGTCTGCATGGCACGTAAAACAGTGCGGTCGAGCTGTCGCGAAGTATTGTCTTCGATTATTCGAATGGTATCGTATAAAGGTATTCCCGGCATGGCTGAACCAAATTTTCCGGCATCGGAAAAAAGTTGGCTGATAAAATCAGCACTTACCAGCGGCCTGGCGGCATCATGAATTGCAACGAGTCCATCATCAATTAGTTGCAACCCGTTTTTTACGGAATCGAAGCGCGTTTCGCCACCTGGTACGATTTTATGCGGAATAGATATTTTATATTCTTTGCACAACTGATCCCAATACTCCAGGTACCCGGGATGTATCACGAGAATAATCTGCAAAACCGGGTCAAATAAATGGAAAGCTTCCATCGAATATTGAATTACCGGCTTCCCGTTCAGTAGCATAAATTGCTTCGGAATATCAGACCGCATGCGGCTTCCGGCTCCTCCTGCGACTATAATGGCGTGGTTTTTCATTGGTTTTTAGGCTGTTAGGCAGTTAGACTGTTAGGCTGTAGGTTGTAGGTTGTTAGGCTATTAGGTTTATGGATTGAAAATTTTCAGATGCTTTGTATCAAATGCTTACCATTTTCTATTTCCCCATTTTCTATTTTTCATTTTCCATATAACTTTAAAATAACCACGGAGGCACGGAGGACACGGAGAAACACGGAGAAGTTAAATATTGAAATCGATCAACGATTTTCGATTAACGAATAACGATTTTCTATTTTCTATTAACCATTTTCCCATCTCCCCTCACTTAATCAGCAACGCCAGTCCGCCTTCTGAGGTTTCTTTGTAAATATTGGGCAGATCGTGACCGGTTTCTTTCATGGCGAGGCATGTCTTATCGAAACTGACCCGATGCTGCCCATCCGAGAGCAGCGCGTAAGCACATGCATCCATGGCTCGCCCGGCGCCGATTGCATTACGTTCAATACAAGGGATCTGCACCAGTCCGGCTACCGGGTCGCAAGTGAGACCAAGGTGGTGCTCCAGGCCCATTTCGGCAGCATATTCCACTTGTGAAGGGGTGGCGCCAAAAAGCTGTGCGGCACCCCCGGCAGCCATGGAACAGGCGGTTCCTACTTCACCCTGGCACCCGACTTCAGCACCCGAAATAGAGGCATTTTCTTTCACCAGGTTGCCGATCAGGGCTGCGGTTGCAAGTGCCCGAAGTATTTTGGTATCTGAAAAACTGTAAGTGCTCTGAACGTGGTATAACACAGCCGGCACAACGCCACAGGAGCCACAGGTAGGAGCGGTGACAATGGTGCCTCCGCCGGCATTTTCTTCCGAAACTGCAAGTGCATAAGCAAACACCAGCGCGCGTTTTTGCAAGGTGCCGGCTGAACTTTTTGCCTTTATAAAATAGGACGATGCCTTCCTTGGAAGGTGCAATATGCCGGGTAAAACCCCTTCATGTTCCAACCCACGTTCAATAGAAGATTTCATTGTTTTCCAAACATCAGCTAAAAACTCCCATATTCCTTCGCCTTCATGTATTTCGACATATTCCCATAGTGTTCGGCCATTCTGCTGGCACCATTTCAGGATATCGGTCATTTTTGTGTGCGGATATACCGGTACTTTCTGCGATTTTGTTTCCTCATCTTCAATATCACCGCCACCTACGCTGAAAACAGTCCATTCGTCGAGCAAATTATTTTTATCATCGAGTGCTTCGAATTTCATCCCATTCGTATGTTGCGGCAATATGGTGTCTTTCTCCCAGATAATTTTTACCTTGTCCTCGGGGAATGATTCTCTCAGCACTTTATCCGTCAGATGGCCTTTACCGGTTGCAGCCAGGCTTCCGTATAAGGTGATGCGTATCTGGGTAGCAGGTTCGTTTTTTGCTTTGAATTTTTCGGCAGCAAAGCGTGGCCCCATCGTATGGCTGCTGGATGGACCCAGTCCGGTCTTGTATATTTTTCTAATAGACTCCACTTGAGGTGATTTTTACTTTATGATTTTTAATTCTGTGTTTAGTGTTTATCATTGTTCCCTTTAACGCAAAACATTGAACATTAAATGAAAAATGAAAAAGAGATTGTACTAAGACAGTTCATTTCTTTGAATTTGATATAGCAGTTTCAATACTTTTTATAAAAATGGCCACTAATTCTCTGCATTCAGAAATACATAAATCCAGATTTAGGTATTCTGCAATCAAAGGTTTTCTTTTTATAATTTGTAGGGCGATATAAGTTTCCTTTAACTCTTTGAGGCAGATTTTCATTTTATGAATAAAGTCATTTCGTGATTCAGCCACCTGGGCCTCGCCATAATTTAATGCCGGCGAAGTGCCTGAACGGAGTATTTGTCCCGAAAAGTGATTACCGCTTCTCGAGTCCGGTAATTTTTCTGCTATATCCAGAATAAGCAAGGAAAACACTATTAAACGCTCTTCGAGATCAAATTTTTTGGTGTTGTCACTCATAGTTGTAAACGTATTAGTTTTACTCAGGCAGCACTCAAGGTCAAGATTATAAAAACAGGTACTGCAAAGGTGTATAAAAAAATATTCTAAGAGTCAATTCCAACTGCATTTTGATTAAAACAGTAAATATATTATTGCTTTTTCTGGAATTGAAAAAAAAGAATAAGAAAAGCAAAATGGTCTTAGTGCCTATAAATCAGCTGCATGAGATAAATTGTGGGATACAAATAAAAAATATTTCCTCCCTTTTTGTCGAAACCACAAATTCTGTATTACATTTGTAGTGTATTATCGTATTAGTACACTAATATTTTACCGATGATTTCACTTAACGATATTTCATTCTGGTACCGGAAAAATGAAGTCCTGTTCAGTTCTATGAACCTGGAACTCGGGGCGGGGCGCATTTATGGTTTGCTTGGCAGGAACGGGGCCGGAAAAACAACGCTGCTGAAGCTGCTCGCGGGGCTGGTATTTCCGAAGTCGGGGACAATCTCTGTAAATGGTTATATCCCGGAACAACGAAAGCCGTCTTTCCTAAGCGATATCTTCCTCCTGCCGGAAGAGATTTTCCTTTCGGCTAAAAGCGCGGAAAAAATGGTGAAACTTTTTGCCCCGTTTTACCCTGCGTTTGATGTTTCCCAGTTCAGGAACCTTTTAAGCGAAATGGATGTTGATTTTCAGTCGAATCTTGACAAAGTCTCATTCGGGCAAAAGAAAAAAGCTATGATCGCTTTTGCCCTGTCATGCAATACCCGTTTTATATTTCTCGATGAACCGACCAACGGTCTCGATATTCCGTCAAAAGCTGTTTTCCGGCGGTTAATGGCTTCGGTTTACAGCGAAGAGCGGACAGTTATCATTTCGACCCACCAGGTGAAAGACCTTGAAAGCCTGATTGACAGCGTGATAATTCTGGATGGGGGCAAAATTATTCTCAACAAGCCGTTGGAGAAAATCGCTTCGAAAATTACCTGTAAACACAGTAGTATAATTCCCGGGGGCGAAGAGATTCTATTTGCTTCAGGCAGCGTGCTGGGTAAACAATATCTGGTTAAAAATACAAGCAGCGAAGAAGGTGCGCTTGACCTGGAAATTCTGTTCAACGCATGGATTTCGGATCCTGAGAAATTCAATAACCTGGTAAACAGCTAATTCGATACAGCTATGAAAAATTCAATCAGCATCAAACGCCTGAAACTATTATCCAGGATACACCTGGTAAGTTTCCTTCCTGCTTTTATCGGGGTAACAGCCATTTTGATCTTTGTAGTATTCTACATCACCATGGTAAGTGGTTACGATACAGATAATTACATTCTTTTTTTTCCGTTTGCCTATATTTTTGCAGGGTGTATCTATACTTCTGCTTTTTACGGATCGTGGGCCAATAAAGGCAGGGCGTTTTCGTATCTCACCTTGCCGGCTTCCACAACTGAAAAGTTTGTGGTGGGTCTATTCTTCACTTCTGTTGTTTTCACAGTTGCCTTTTCGTTGCTGTATTTTGGTTCGGCTTACGTGTTGGGTAACATTTTTCACCCTTCGTTTACAATAAAGTATTTGCTTTACAGCGATGGAAACGACATCAGGGTAGCTGCTTTTTCCTACACAGAATGCTTTATCAATTACTTTATCGTACAGTCCCTGTTTGTGTTGGGAAGTAT
>CAIXAQ010000426.1 GCA_903917425.1 uncultured Bacteroidales bacterium | reverse complement strand
TTTTACTTCTTGCATCATGCGGAGGTGAGAAAAAGCAGATATCTGGGCTACCTGAAAAAGCTACGCTGACGGCCAACGCGTTGAAGGATAAGATAAAAGGCGGCTGGGCCGGGCAAACCATTGGCTGCACTTTTGGCGGGCCAACGGAATTCCAGTTTAAAGGAACCATGATTGAAGATTACCAGCAGATGGTATGGTACGACGATTATATCAAAGAAATATATGCCTCTGATCCCGGATTATTCGATGATGTTTACATGGACCTTACTTTTATCGAAGTGCTCGAAAGATGCGGCCTCAATGCCCCGGCTGACTCTTTTGCCCTGTCATTTGCACACGACGACTATAAACTCTGGCATGCCAACCAGGCCGCCCGGTATAATATTCTGAATGGAATTATGCCACCTGCTTCCGGAAACTGGATGAATAATCCGCATGCCGATGATATCGATTTCCAGATTGAAGCCGACTTTGCCGGGATGATGTCGCCGGGAATGATCAATACGGCTTCCGAAATCTGCGACCGCACCGGACACATTATGAATTACGGCGATGGCTGGTATGGTGGCGTTTTTATGGCGGCTATGTATTCAACGGCATTTATTTCGGATGATATTGACTTTATTGTTGCGCAGGGGCTGAAACCCATTCCTGAAAAGAGCAAGTTTTACCAGGCAATAAGCGACGTTATTAAATGGCATAAACAATATCCAACGGATTGGAAGCAATGCTGGTTCGAATTTCAAAAGAAGCATACGTCTGAAAAGGGCTGTCCCGAAGGCGTTTTTAATGCTTTTAATATCGACGCAAGTGTAAATGCGGCTTATGTGGTTATGGGCTTGCTCTATGGCGAAAAGGATTTCTACACAACTATGGATATTTCAACCCGTTGCGGACAGGATTCCGATTGCAACCCGGCAACCGCGGCAGGTATTCTTGGCGTTGTACTTGGGTATGATAAAATTCCTGCCTTCTGGAAACCTGCCATCGAAAAAGTGCAGGATCTGAAATTCCCTTATTCAGATCTGACTTTGAACCAGATTTACGCTTTGAGTTTTAAACATGCCACTCAATTGATTGTAAAAAACGGTGGAGAAGTTAATGCTGATAATATCACCATTAAAGTTCAGAAACCTGAAACCCTCAGGTATGAAGAATCTTTCGTCGGAATGTATCCGACAAAGCAACTCCTTGTGAGGAAAGATTTCCTGGACGAAAGCATCAAACTGGATTTTACGGGAAACGGTATTGTCGTGCTTGGCAACGTGAAAAGCCAGTGCGGAGTGGCAAAAAGTGATTTTGTGGCTTTGCTGGATGTGTACATTGATGGTGTCAGGACGGAACAGGTTCGTATGCCTTACGATTACATTATTCGCAAATACGATATTTATCACAAATACATGCTTAAAAACGGCGATCACAAAATTGAAATAAAATGGGTGAATCAGAATCCTGATTTCAGGATTACTTTGAAATCCTATGTAGTTTATAGTGATTCACTGAATAAGGAATTTGATCCTAACCTGGAAGAGGCTGCAAAATGAAAAAATACGGAATCGGACTAAAATTTTTCACGCTATTACTTTCCGGATTAATTCCTCTTTTGATGGGATTGGCCGGATGTGAGCGTGAACCAGGTCCTGTTCCTCCCGATCCTCCTGTTGACACCGTAAAGTTTGTGAGATTATTGGAAAAGCAGATTTTGAAGAGCCGGGTTCTGAATCGTACTATATCTTACGCTGTTTTGCTGCCAAAGGAATACGACAGTTT
>CAIXAQ010000425.1 GCA_903917425.1 uncultured Bacteroidales bacterium | reverse complement strand
CGTACCTGTTATTCCAATCATTTCAATAATTTTATAAATCAAAACCACAGGCATGAACCACATCAGGAAAGAACCTCTTAATACGCTGGGGCACAACTTTATACCGGCACAATATATACCCCAGGGGAAAGACGAATATTATCTCCGCCGCCTTCAGAATCCGGATAACGGGCGTTACCGGCAACTGAATGCCCACGAAATTGAGGTTTTGGTACGAAACAGGAATACCTGCGACGATTGGAATCACTTATTGGTTTCGGAAGCGTTTAATCCTGAACTGGTTAAAAACTGCAAGTTTTTCGGGCTGGTGCGCATTGGCAAACTCGAATCCTTTTTTCTCGAATTCAACGATCTACGGATGCCTGTCGGGCTGTACAACAGCATTATAATCAACTGCGATTTCGGTGATAACGTGGTAGTTGACAACGTGAACTATATGGCTTATTACATCATTGGCGATGAAGTAATTATTACCAATGTGAACGAAATGTCGACTTCCGGGCATGCCAAATTCGGGAATGGAATATTAACGGAAGGCGAACCCGAAGAAGTCAGGATATGGATGGAGATATGCAACGAAAACGGAGGCCGTGCCGTACTCCCTTTCGATGGTATGCTTCCCGGCGATGCGTGGCTCTGGAGCCGCGACAGGCATAATACTGATTTACAGCGCCGTTACCGGGAAATGACCGAGAAAAAATTCGACAACCAGCGCGGGTACTACGGAACCATCGGCGACCGCACGGTTATTAAAAATTGCAGCATTATCAAAGATGTAAAAGCAGGGTCGGATGCCTACCTGAAAGGTGCCAATAAACTAAAAAACCTCACCATAAATTCGGCTCCCGAAGCTATAACACAGATCGGCGAAGGATGCGAACTGGTAAACGGGATCATAGGTAAGGGATGCCGTATCTTTTACGGGGTGAAAGCCGTCCGGTTTATGTTGGGTTCAAATTCGCAATTAAAATATGGGGCGCGCCTGATCAATTCCTTTTTGGGAGATAACGCTACCATTTCGTGCTGCGAAGTATTGAATTCACTTATTTTTCCGGCTCACGAGCAGCATCATAACAATTCGTTCCTCATTGCTGCCACTATTGAAGGACAAAGCAATATTGCCGCCGGTGCAACCATTGGTTCGAACCACAACAGCCGCGGTGCCGATGGCGAATTGATTGCGGGCAGGGGTTTCTGGCCTGCATTATGCACCAGCCTGAAACACAATTCGCGCTTTGCCCCTTTCACCATTTTAGCCAAGGCCGATTACCCTTTCGAACTTGATATTCCGTTCCCGTTTTCGCTGGTAAGCAATGATGTTTCGAACAACGAATTGCAGATTATGCCTGCTTACTGGCTGATGTACAACCAGTTTGCACTCGAACGCAACGCCTGGAAATGTGAATTCCGCGACAAACGATCCGAAAAAACGCAACATCTCGAATCGCATTACCTGGCTCCTGATACTGTGAATTCCATTTTCGAAGCGCTGAAACAATTGGAATTGCTTGCCGGAAAATACTTTTGCAGTCACAATCACCCCGGCGCGGTTTTCACAGATGATGAATTACGCAACTTTGGCTCAACCTATTTAACTGATAAAACCAACCATTCTTCATCGCTGACGATTGAAAAGCATGCGTTTGAAAACAGCAACCGTACTGTAAAAATTCTTAAACCCTCTGCCGCTTACCAGGCATACCGTGAGTATATTCAGTATTATGCCCTTGATCAGATAATTAACCATGGCCGAACCAATCAATGGCTGAAAAAAGATGAGCTTCTGGCATTGCTTACCCCGGCAAATGAAAGACAAAATTTCGAAAATGTCGGCGGGCAGATGATCCCGCTTGGCGAATTAAAGGATTTAAAGAAAAAAATAGTTTCGTACGAAGTGATAAGTTGGCAGCAGGTGCATGAATTTTTCGTTTCGCAAGGCAAAGCTTATTCCGGTCAAAAACTCACTCATGCCATTGCATCGTTAAAGGAATTGAACCCGGCCATGATTTTTAACGAAACGGCCCTCCCCGAACTGTTTAACTGGTATCTCAGTTTCCGGGAGCAACTACTGGCTGGTATCCGCCATTCGCGGCAGAAAGATTACGATAATCCATTCCGCCAGATGCTGTACGCCAATAAAAATGAAATGGAAGCCGTATTAGGCAAACCCGACAAAACACCGTTTATAGTTTTGCAACAGGAAAAGCTAAAGACAGATAGTGCGTTTGTTAATGAGTTGGTGCTAAAATTGGGGTTGGAGTAATTATAATTTAATAGCTCAACTCTCCGCCTGGTGTTTTTGGGGGCATAAAATTGCGAAATACGAATTCAAGTAATTCAAAGTTCAAAAAGTAAAAATAAAAATTCAAAGTTATTGATTCATTGATACTTATAGAATTCTGCCTCTAATGAAACTGAATTCAAATGGGTAATCATGCAATTCTATAAAACAGCTCACATAGTATCAGTTCTTTTTGAACTTTGCTTTTTGAACTGTGCTTTTTTAATTTATCCTCCAATTTTGGTTTCCAGATTGTTCAGGTTGGGTATTCTCCACCCTCCATAAATACAACTACCTGATTAATTGTATCTTGCAAATTTTATTAGGATGCTTCGGAATTGGACTCACCACAAGTTGTACATCAAACCGGATTTCATTTGCAAATGTTTTTCCGCAACTTTCAGGGAACTTTAAGTGATAAACGTAAAAATTGTATTAATTTTTCAAAAAACTTGCAATTCATTCGCAGGCTTTCATACTTTTGACCACTGAACCTATATACTTTCTACCATGGATCTGACAATGAATAATGCTATTTCGCCTGTCGACGGACGTTACCGCAAACAGGTTGAGCGTCTTTCCTATTATTTCAGCGAAGCTGCACTGATTAATTACCGTGTATTTGTGGAGGTCGAGTACTTCATTGCATTATGCGAACTGCCTCTGCCTCAGCTGAAAGAAATCAGCCGCAAGAATATTAGTGACCTCAGATCATTGTGCCGCGATTTTACATTTACAGATGCACTGGAAGTGAAAGAAATAGAAGTCACGACCAACCATGATGTGAAAGCCGTTGAGTATTACCTCAAGAAAAGGTTCGATAAAATGGGCCTGGCTAAATATAAGGAGTTTATTCATTTTGGACTTACATCACAGGATATTAATAATACGGCAAGCCCTTACGCTCTTAAACTTGCCATGGATGAAGTAATAATTCCATTGTACGAGGACCTGCTTCAAAAAATTACTAAGAAGGCAAAAGAATGGAAAAAAATTCCTATGCTTGCCCGTACTCATGGACAACCGGCTTCGCCAACCATTTTAGGAAAAGAAATCTATGTGTTTGCCGAAAGGTTAAAACAACAGTTGAAACTTCTGAAAACGATTCCTTTTTCAGCCAAATTCGGAGGTGCAACAGGCAACTTTAATGCCCATTATATTGCCTATCCTGAGATAAACTGGGCTGAATTTGGTGACGATTTCGTGAAAAACAACCTCAACCTTGAGCGCCTTCGTTTTACAACACAGATTGAGCATTACGACAATCTGGCCGCGCTTTTTGATAACATGAAACGCATCAATACCATTCTCACAGATATGAGCCGCGATATGTGGAGCTATATATCGATGGAATATTTCAAGCAAAAAATTAAAGCAGGCGAAATCGGCTCCTCGGCCATGCCGCACAAGGTTAATCCTATCGATTTCGAAAATGCCGAGGGAAACCTTGGGTTAGCAAATGCCTTGTTTGAGCATCTTTCAGCTAAACTCCCTATATCCAGGCTGCAGCGCGATTTGTCCGATTCGACGGTATCACGCAATATAGGTGTGCCCATTGCTCATACCATGATTGCTTTAAAATCCATGGTTAAGGGTATTGATAAACTGATCCTGAACGAGGAAAAAATTAATGCTGACTTAGAAAATAATTGGGTTGTGGTGGCCGAGGCCATTCAAACCATACTTCGCCGCGAGGGATTTCCAAAACCATACGAAAAGCTTAAAGAGCTAACCCGTAATAATACCCATATCGACCACAAAAGCATCAGCACTTTTATCGCGAAACTTAATGTAACGGATATATTGAAAGATGAATTGAATAAGATTACTCCTTCAACCTACACCGGACGCTTCGAAATATAACTTCCTGTAAATTGACTAAACCGATATGAATAAATAGATTGTTTTAAGTAAATTTGCAAAAAAAATTAATGACATTTTATGGATTTGAAAGACTTTTTATCCGTTTCGGGCAAGCCCGGACTTTTTAAAACAATCGCACAGACAAAAACCGGCGTAATAATCGAATCGCTCAATGATGGTAAACGCATCCAGGCTTTTGCAAGCGATAAAATAAGTTCACTGGGCGAAATAAGTATTTTTACAACTACCGAGGATATGCCTCTACGTGAAGTATTTAGGCTAATTCAGGAAAAAATTACCGATCAACCAGCGCCGGACGCAAAGACTGACGATAAAGCTTTGAAGACTTTTTTCGAATCAGTGGTGCCCGACTATGATCGCGAGCGCGTTTACACCTCGCATATGAGGAAACTTGTACAATGGTACAACCTTCTGCTTGCCAATGGAATTACCGATTTTACAGCTCCTGCTGAAAATACAGATCCGGAGGCCGCCCCTCCCGGCGAAGATACCGAAGTTGCCGAAGAAAAATAAGGAATGAGTCTGCTGTTTATTATGGCAGACTTTTTTTAGTATTTATTGTCGATCGATAGTTGCCTGATGAAGAAATTTATTCACGATTTTGAGGTTACCTGCAACCATAGTATTTCCGACAACTATTTTGCCCTTTACCTGAAATGCCCGGTGAGTCTTCCGGAGATACTTCCCGGACAGTTTGCCGAAGTTCTTGTAAGTAACTCAGCAACAACTTATTTGAGAAGGCCTTTTTCAATTTATGATGTTGATTCCGGTAAAAATGAAATTTCGCTTCTTATTAAAAAAGTTGGAAACGGTACGATAGCTCTATCTAAACTGCAAATCGGTGAAACGCTAAACTTAATTTACCCTCTTGGGAATTCTTTTAGTCTTCCAGAAGGCAAAAAAGCTTTGCTCATAGGCGGAGGAGTAGGAATTGCGCCAATGTTGCTCCTGGCAAAACATTTGCATTCGAAAGGTTATAAGCCCGATGTTCTTATCGGCGGCCGCTCTTCGCAAGATATTGTCGAACGCGAAAAATATGAACCTTACGGGAAAGTGTATATTACCACTGATGATGGATCGGCAGGTGAAAAAGGAATGGTTACGCAGCATTCATTGTTTTCGGGTAAAATAAAAGAATACTCTGCTATTTACGCCTGCGGTCCCGAATCCATGATGAAAGCCATTGCACGTTTAGCCGACAACTACCAGATTCCATGCGAAATATCGCTCGAAAATACCATGGCCTGCGGCATCGGTGCATGTTTGTGCTGCGTGGTCGAAACAGTGGATGGCAATAAAACGACCTGTATTGAAGGGCCGGTTTTTAATACCAGGAAGTTAAAGTGGTGACGAGGTGAGATGTTGTTTGTGTGTACAAGATGAGGGGCGACTGGGCGACAAGGCGAGGGGCGACTGGGAGAAAAGGCGAGGGGCGACTGGGAGACAAGGCGAGGGGCGACTGGGAGACAAGGCGAGGGGCGACTGGGAGAAAAGCGAAATGAACAAAAATCTGAATTTCAACTAAACTCATCCGAAATCCGAAATCCGCAATCCCGAATCCGCAATCCGAAATCCACAATCCACAATCAACAATCCGAAATCCGAAATCCGAAATCCGAAATCCACAATCCGAAATCCGCAATCCGCAATCCGCAATCCCAAATTCCAAATCCCAGATAATAATGACTGAATTATCAGTAAAAATCCATAATCTACAACTCAAGAACCCGGTTATGTCGGCATCGGGGACTTTTGGCAATGGACCTGAATTTGAAGATTTTATGGATGTCAACCGGCTAGGAGGCATACTTACCAAAGCGTGTACATCGAAAAACCGGGATGGCAACCGTTACCCGCGAATGGCTGAAACTCCCTCCGGAATGCTGAATTCCGTTGGCTTGCAAAATAAAGGCGTTGACTATTTTATAAATACGATCTATCCTAAAATAAAGCATTACAATACACATATTATCGTAAATGTTTCCGATTCCACGGTTGAAGGTTACATGGAAGTGGCCGAAAAACTCAATGCCCTCGAAAAAATCACCGGCATTGAGTTAAATATTTCGTGTCCGAATGTAAAAGAAGGCGGTATGGCATTCGGAACCTCCTGTCCAATGGCTGGCGCTGTCACTAAAGCTGTTCGCGGAGTTT
>CAIXAQ010000424.1 GCA_903917425.1 uncultured Bacteroidales bacterium | reverse complement strand
ATATTATATGCTGCTGAAAATTTTGCCATACTGAGATCCATTATTGATACCGCCATTAAAAATGGACAGAATGTGTTGTTTGCGCTGAACTCTATTGCCAATTATAAATGAAACTGATTAGTTACAAAAAAGTAAATCTTGATTAGAATGAATAGTTACCTTTTTATAATGACTACATCAGCACTCACAGCCGCATGGTCCGATTCTGAAAAGAAAGCCTGGCGGGTAATTGTCGAACCTTTCTGCCAGCGACTGTTCGTAAAAAGGTAATCGAGTGTGCGGTCCCATGTATGTTCGGGCCGGGTGGTGTGCGAAAAATACGCTTCCTGGTTTTGCTGATACTCACCAGGTTCGACAGCACTTTGATATGAATCATATAAAGCGTTCAGCCATTGTGTTTCAGGAGTGTAGTTGCTGCCTTCCTTATGCTGCGGATCATCACCAACCTGGTGAAAAGACTCGCCGGGGCATGCATCTTCCAGGCAATAATCTGTCGAATCAGAACCTGGTGGCAAGGTGTTGAGATCGCCACCGGCCACAAACCATCCTCCGTTGGCAACTAGATTATCCAGTTCTTCTTTAAACGCTATAATATGCTGATGCTTTGTATCATCGGTTGCAAAAGCGGAGGCATGAATATTCACAGCATAAAAATCGCTTACACCCGGAATTTCAGTCTTTGCTTTTACCATGCAACAGCGTTCGTAGAAATACCTTGTTAAGCGATCCTGGTCCTGACGCAGAGGTAATTGAATACGGGTAGAAGCACCAATGGGCCAGCGCGATAAAATAGCATTTGCTTCCTGAAGCCTCCCCAAGCCATCGCTTGGAATAAACTGGGCCTTCCACTGATAACCGAAAACTGCATAATTAAAATCGGTCCTGTCCAGTATCCACTGCAACTGGTCAATATAGGCCGATCGTTTTGAATTAATATCTACTTCCTGCAGCAAAAGTATATCGGGTTTCACCTCGTTAATCCGATCCACTATAGCTTGTAATTTTACCAGTATCTCTTCCCTGGAGTAGATTACACGATCTCCACAGGCATCGCCAAACCATTCGCCGCGACCAATACCAAAACGGATGTTCCAGGTCATGACCTTGATGATTGAATCGGGCTGAGGAGCTGACGCCGGGTTTTTTTTGCTGTAAAAAACAGCATCCTCCGTATCATCGAACCCGGTGGCGGGAGGTTCGCAGGAGTGGAGTATAAGGGAAAATAAAATAAATAGAAAATTGGGAATAGTCTTTTTATGAAGATTTGGTTTCATAAATATGATCCTTTACTTATTCAAAGATAGTGAATTTATTTGCGATTCAGGCAGAGGATGTGAATACAAAAATGATAACGTACTATACCTTTCCTGAAATGGCTCACTTCGGTTAGAAACCACTATATCATTTCATAAAAAGAGTGCAGGTATTTCTGCAGTTCCCCATCGAATCATACTACAAAACTGCTCACCATAAACTACCTATTTTATGGTTTTTTTTAAAGTAATCAACTTGCTTCCTACGACTCCTTTTAATGTATTATATTTACCCAAAGTTACGAAATATACTCAAATATCAGCTAAAATTTGCTAAAATAAATCTGGTAAAAATCCTGAACCACAATAGACATAATAGGGCACATAGGATTCAATAGCATAATTCAAAATTTATGTTGAAAATAGTATTCCTTTTGTGACCTAATGTGGTTTGTAACCTTTGCGATTGAATATTCCGGACTAAAGTAGGCCACCATTCCGGAGCAAAGTAGGCCAGTCATTCCGGAGCAAAACATGCCAATATAATTTGACATGGTATTGCTCAAGAGTAGGCTGGCTTATTTATTTTACAGAAAACGGACTGACATTCCGGCGCAAAGTAGGCCACTGGATAGTGATGAAAGTTGAGGTAGGTTTGGAGGAAATAATTCTTCCAACAATGGCCAATAAAACTATCACTATGCTACAATTGCGCAAAATACTACAACTGAAGGAACAAGGTTATTCCAATCGTCGGATAAAGGGGGTAATGAATCTGTCCCGGCAAACGGTTGACGATTATGTAAAACGCTTAAAACAAACTGATAAGAGCTACAAAGAGCTATTAAAACTTGATAATGAGTCGCTACAGGTTTTAATTTTTCAGGAACTGGCTTTGCCGGTTTTGAACGACAAGTTTGCTGATCTGCAAAGTCGGCTACCTGGTTTTGCAGAAGACTTGAAGAACCGTAAAACTACCCGGATAATTCTGTGGGAAGAGTATAGAGAGCAAGTTCCTGATGGGTATGGGCGTTCCCAGTTTTGTGAGCACCTGAGCCGGTATCAGGAAAGCCGCAAAGCAGTCATGCATTTTGATCATTCACCTGCTGAGTTAATGGAATTTGACTTTGCCGGAGACACGATTAACTACGTTAATCCACAGACGGGTGAAATCGTAAAATGTGTAGTATTGGTTTGCCGGTTGCCTTGTTCAGGATACACCTATATCGAAGCTTTGCATTCCGCACAACGGCTCTGGCTGATAGCTGCGCTGAGCAGGGCATTGCAGTATTTTGGAGGAGTTCCGTATATGGTTCGTACCGACAATATGAAGCAGATTGTAAAAAAGGCAAACCGGTATGAGCCTTCGTTTGATGAACTTTCCCAGCAATGGTCAGTACACTACAATACCACACTTACAGCTACAAGAGTTGCCAAGCCACGCGATAAAGCCGGTGTTGAAAGTAGTGTGAACACAGCATATTATCGCGTATATGCCCCGCTTCGTAACGAGCATTTTCATTCCTTGTTTGAATTGAATAAAGCCATTTCAGAGAAGATGGGAAAGCTCAATCACAGTAAATTCCAGGGCAGGGATTACAGCCGGCATGATAAGTTTATCAGCCTGGAACAACCCCTACTACGGTCATTGCCGAAGGAAGCTTTCGTTCCCAAAACAACCCGGTCAGCTAAAGTAGCAAAGAACTATCATGTGATGTTGGGCGAAGACAAACATTTTTACAGCGTACCACATCAAAATATCGGCAAGCAAGTGAGCCTGGTTTATGATACCGAAAATGTAGAGATTTACCTTAACCAACAACGTATAGCGTCGCACTGGCGGGATACCCGCAACAATGAGTATTCAACCCTTGCGGAACATATGCCCTCCAACCACAAGCATTACACCGAGCAGCGAGGTTGGGATGAGGAATATTTTTTGAAGAGAGCCACTACTATCGGTGAAAACACAGTGGCAGCCATCGGTGAAGTATTAAAACAGAAAAGCTTTAAGGAACAAACCTATCGATCATGCATAGGTGTAATCCGATTAGCCGACAAATATGGAAAGCCCAGGCTTGAAGCAGCATGTGCCAGGGCTTTGTCCTACAAGGGTAAAGTAACCTATGGGGCATTAAGCAATATCCTTGAAAAATGCTTAGACAAACAACCTCTGCAAGCAACTCTGGACTTCAGTCTGCCCGACCATGATAACTTACGGGGAGCCGGAGCCTACAGTTAACTCCCGGATTACTCTTCTTCTGCGCTCCCCTTGGTATCCCCTGCGCACATATCCACTCAGATACCAAGGGGGCGAAGAAGAAGGTTTGCACACTTTACAACATTATCCATTTATTCATCATTAATCCAAATCGTTATGATCAACACCAATGCAACATTAGAACAACTTGAACAACTCAGGTTAAATGGTATGGCACAAGCCTACCGGGGATCCCTCGCACTTCCCACACACGAACAACCCACTTCCCACGAACTCCTTGCCCGGCTGGTGGAGGCTGAAGGTCAGAGCCGGACCGGACAGCGAACTCAGATGTATCTTAAACTGAGTAAACTCCGCTATGATGCCGTCATTGAGCAGGTTCAATGTTCGCCTACACGAAACCTCTCACGGGAAGAATTACTTCTGCTTTCAGATTGCAGCTTTATCCAGAGAAGTGAAAATATCCTTATTACCGGTGCCACCGGATGTGGTAAAAGCTATCTGGCATGTGCTTTAGGTCGGCAGGCTTGTTCGTTAGGGTACAAAGTGTATTACCTGGGAATGAACCGGTTTATCGAACGACTCATCCTTGCCCGACTGGATGGATCTTACATCAAACTACTCAATCAGTTAGAAAAAGTCCCGCTCATTATACTAGATGACTTTGGACTGGCTCCATTAGATCACAACACTAAACTTACACTTCTGCAACTGCTCGAAGATCGGTATGGAAAACGTGCAACCATTATCACGTCTCAACTTCCGGTAAAATCATGGTATCAATATCTGGATGAACCTACTTTGGCTGATGCAATAATGGACAGAGTGTCAGGTTCAGCTCATAGAATCGAATTAAAAGGAGAATCGCTTAGAAAGAAAATATAAGAAGAAAAAAGTTACATTTGCTCACTCATCGTTCATTGCTTAGTGGCCTACTTTCGTCCGGAATCACTGGCCTAGTTTGTCCGGAATATTCAGAAAATCATAAACAGGCATGAATGGATTAAGAAAGATTTATGTGATTTTAAAGAGAGCTATCCCGAAGGGATTTAGTTCAACAAACGATATAGCAAATGCGGGTTTGTGTGTTGGTTGAAACATTTGAAATCTTTACATACATTTGTGCTGGCAGACAGTTGAGCAACAATTTAATCCCGCACTTGCCATAGCGTCAGCCGTTAGCGTGCATATTATGAAAAAAATCCTGACTACATTAATTATTGCCTTTTTCCTTTCCTTGACAGTTAAAGCAACTGGACAAGCAGGAGACATAATTATTTGGAATGGAGACACCTTGACACTTTTTTCGAATCCTTTAGAATTGCATCCAGACTGGGAGAATTTGAGTGAAAAACTAAATACTGAAATCGAAAATCAAAAATGCAAATCACTTTTTTCTACTGCAAATTGGAGGGGTTATGTCGCCGAGTGGACAATTATAGATGACAAAATATATCTCACCAATATTTACACGTGCCACGACAAACCAGGAAAAATAAATCTTAAAAAGCTTTTTGCTAAGAAAGGATTAATTTTCGCAGATTGGGTTTCGGCTAAACTGATTGT
>CAIXAQ010000423.1 GCA_903917425.1 uncultured Bacteroidales bacterium | reverse complement strand
GCCGGCGACGTTTCTGCTTATATTCCAACCAACGTAATTTCCATTACTGATGGACAGATATTCCTGGAAACAACACTTTTCAACTCAGGTATTCGCCCGGCAATCAACGTTGGGATCTCGGTTTCACGCGTGGGAGGAAATGCGCAGATAAAAGCCATGAAAAAGGTGGCCGGAACATTGAAACTCGCCCAGGCTGAATACCGCGAACTCGAAGCATTCTCAAAATTTGGTTCCGACCTCGATGCCGCAACCAAAAACATACTCGATAAAGGTGCCCGCAACGTTGAAATTCTGAAACAGCCTCAATATTCGCCTGTTACAGTTGAAAAACAGATCGCAATTATCGCCTGCGGAACCCGTGGACTTTTACAAAAAGTTCCTATTAAATCGATACGCGATTTCGAAACTGAATTCCTTCATCACCTGGAAGTTAGCCATAAAGACCTGTTGAATGATTTGAAACAGGGTAAACTTGATGATACGATTCTCGGCACAATCGACAGTGTGGCTAAAGAAATCTCAGCAAAATATATTAGTTAAATCCGGCACTTTCAACCAATTGAAAGAATGGGTATTACGTTAGTGTTTAATTTAAATCTATGCCGAATTTAAAGGAAGTAAGAATCAGGATCGCTTCGGTAAAATCGACACAGCAGATCACGAGTGCCATGAAAATGGTAGCCGCTTCGAAGCTACGCAAGGCTCAGAATGCGATTGTGAAAATGCGTCCTTATGCTGCCAAGTTGAAGGATATTCTGCAAAACATAAGCGCGAGCCTCGATTCGGGCGATGCCAACCTGTATGCACAGAAACGGAATCCCGAGAAGGTGCTGGTGGTTGTAATAACCTCAAACCGGGGACTTTGCGGAGCTTTTAACACCAATATCTTACGCACCGCCTTACAGCACGTTCATGCCAACTTCCCGTCGCAACTAAATGCCGGCAATGTAAGTGTCATGACGATAGGACGCAAAGCGACTGAATTTTTCACGAAGCGGAGTTCAAAAGTAGTTTCGTCCCACGATTCGGTCTTTGACAGTCTTACTTATGAGAATGTTGCCGCAATTGCTTCGTCCGTGATGGCTTCCTTTGTTGCCAGGGAATTCGACAGGGTGGATATAATTTACAATCAATTTAAAAATGCTGCCGTACAGCGTGTTACCGTGGAGCAGTTCCTGCCTATTGAAGCCCCTGCCGAAAGTGCTGTAGTAGCAAAAAATAACAACGATTTCATATTCCTGCCTTCAAAAGAGGAAATAGTATCGGAATTGATTCCGAAATCACTGAAGATACAATTTTACAAAGCTGTTCTCGATTCCTACGCTTCCGAGCACGGTGCCCGTATGACTGCCATGCACCAGGCCACCGACAATGCCGGCGACCTGATCAAGGAACTTAACCTGGCCTATAATAAGGCAAGGCAGGCATCCATAACAAAGGAAATCCTCGAAATTGTAAGCGGTGCTGAAGCCTTGAAAAACCAGTAAAGGGTATTGACGGAAGATTTTCTGGTAAAATTATCCTGTTCTGCTATCAATTGAATGAAATTGGTTTTATGTGGGTCAGGAGTCCGAAGACAGGAGACGGAAGTAGGTGCTAAATCGCACTTACAGTTGATCAATAAAGAATAAGTTTTACAAAGTTAATCGTCTTACAATTTGAAACTTGTTTTGGATAAATTAATTTTCAGGTGAGCTTCTGACTTCCGACTACTGACTTCCGACTTTATAGATTTACCCATTAACTGCAGTAGAACTAATTATCTTTGCCATGTTTTATTACTTTTCTTTTAAAAATCTGTATCATTCGTAGCAGTCCTAAAACAAGGAGGTACCTTGATAAACCGCAAAGATGTTCAAACCATAGTTAAAGGCGACAAACGTGTAGTACGTGGCTGGGTGATGTACGACTGGGCCAATTCGGTTTACCAGCTCACCATTGCATC
>CAIXAQ010000422.1 GCA_903917425.1 uncultured Bacteroidales bacterium | reverse complement strand
TCCAATTCGTGCCACGGCGGAAGCAATCCCAAAGCAGGTATCTCTACTACAAGTTACGCTTCGGTAACGGCAAATATCACCAAAATAAGGGCTTCCATAAACGAACAGCCCGGTGCTACTACCTTTATGCCAAAGGACGGAAGCAAACTTTCGAGTTGCGATCTGACTAAAATTGATATCTGGATCAACCATGGAATGCCTAATAATTAACCTGTTTATACCTTAAAAATATGAAAAAAATATTACTTATTGTAGCAGGACTTGCTGTTGTTGGAGCTATCGCTGCAGCACTTGTCTGGATATTTTATGTGAACAAACCACATGATGATATCGAAAAAGCAACTCCGGCATATTCGATGGCAACAGAAGAAATCTGGAATCAATACAATACAAACCGGAAAACCGCCGATTCGTTATATAACAAACAGGTAATTGAACTTACAGGAATTTTGAGCCGTGTTGATAAGAACGATTCACTGGTTTCGGTCATATTTGTGATGGCAGCCGACGAGATGTTCGGCGACAAAACAATTGCCTGCCAGATGTATAAAAAACACAACGACGAAGCTGCCGCATTAGCCGTTGGAGCCAAGGTGAAAATTAAAGGTCTCTGCGTGGGATACGACGATACCGATATAAAATTCAATAAATGCTCCCTTGTTAAATAGTTGCTTTTCCAATAATCATCAGCAATAAATAATGCATTATGATACGAAATAAAATACTTGCGCTCGTTTTCTTACTTACCATACTCGCCGGACAACTGAATGCCCAGGATCTGATGGATATGCTGAAGGACGAAACACCAAAGACTACCTATACATACGCCACATTTAAAACAACACGTATTGTATTAGGACAATCAATTGAGAATCCCGCAGCCGGAACCTTGCAGTTCCTGATCGAACACGATTTTGGCAGCATCAACCAGGGTGCTTACGAGATGTGGGGACTCGATCAGTCAACAATCCGTCTGGCATTAGAATATGGGATCAACGATTGGCTGAGTATTGGAGTAGGTCGCAGCTCTTACCAGAAAACATTCGACGGATCATTTAAAGCCAAGATCCTACGCCAGAGTACAGGCGAAAAAGGCAAGTGGTTGTCGATGTCGTTTTATGGATGCGCCATGCTGAACTCGACTCACTGGGCAGATACTTCGCGCACAAATTACTTCTCATCACGCATGTCGTATACGGCTCAATTGCTCCTGGCACGAAAATTTTCAAACTCACTTTCGATACAGTTAACCCCGACCTATGTGCATAAAAACCTTGTTCCTTACCGTTCCGACGTGAATAATATCCTGGCAATAGGAATTGGTGGCCGGTACAAAATTGCTCAACGCACTTCGGTAAATGCAGAGTATTTTTACCAGATACCTGGCTTCATTAATTCCTATGCCGTGAGCGAAACCGAAAAGGCTAAATATGGAAATTGCCTGTCGGTGGGTGTTGATATCGAGACCGGCGGACACGTATTCCAGTTCCGGCTTACCAATGCGCAGCCTATGTTCGACAGGGCATTCATCACCGAAACCACTAATAAATGGATTGATGGAGGTATCTTTTTGGGCTTCACCATTAACCGCGCTTTTACTGTTAATAAACCTGAAGTTCCCAAAGGATAAGGCGAGTTTAAATTTATCAAATCTATACTCTGAAAGAGTAAAGGTCGGAAGCCGGAAGTCCGAAGTTGGAAGAATCCTCAATTGAAGATTACAATTCAAACCTATTTCCGACGTTCGCCCCTCTCCCTGTCGCTCATCGCCCCTTCAGAATCTATAAAATACTATTTTTGTAAGTCTCTAAATTCGCATTGATTTTGATTTCATAATATCCTTTCATGACCGGACCAAAGCTATAATTCCCAAAATCTACCAATTGCCTCACAAAAAGCAGTACTTTAGTGAGGCAATTTTTTGTTTATGGAACAGGAAGAAAAACGAAGATTTTTTAAAAGTCTGGTATTCCCTGCGCTTTTGGTGCTGTTGATGTGGGTTATCAAACTTGTTGAAGTTGGATTTGACACATCGTTTGCCGGATACGGGCTTGAGCCACAAACTATTTCAGGGCTAAAGGGAATATTTTTTTCGCCCTTGCTTCATGCCGATTGGGCGCATCTTTCGTCGAATTCAGTCCCGATGTTTTTGCTGTCAGCCGGCCTTTTCTATTATTATGGCAAAAAGGCAAGCACAATTTTCATCCTTTGCTGGTTGGTAACCGGCCTTTGGGTGTGGATTTTCGCTAAAGATACCGGCATACATATAGGAGCGTCGGGTGTGGTGTATGCTTTGGCTACGTTTCATTTTATGGGAGGCGTACTAAGGCGCGAACCACGTATGATGGCTTTTTCGCTGCTTGTTGTTTTCCTTTACGGAAGCCTTGTCTGGGGTATTTCACCTGAATTTTTTCCCGGGAAAAACATTTCGTGGCAATCGCATTTATTAGGTGGGCTGGCCGGAATTGTGATTGCTTATGCCTATCGTGGCGAAGGACCTCAAAAGAAAGTTTATCACTGGGACGAAGAGGAAGAGGAAATGGAATATATTGAGGAAGAACCCTTTATTTCACAGGAAGTTACGGATGCATCGGCTGAACAGGTGCAGGAAAACAGTGAGGTTCCAAATACACGCAAACCTATTGATATCAATTATATTTATAAAGCAAAGGAGTAGTGTAAACTATAAAGGTTAATTTCATGGAAACTGGAAACTGGAAACTGGAAGCTGGAAACTGGAAACTGG
>CAIXAQ010000421.1 GCA_903917425.1 uncultured Bacteroidales bacterium | reverse complement strand
ATGGGATGGTTTAAGGACAAAAGAAATGCAGCGTTTAAATGTTGCAAGGGACCTTCTTGACAAATACACATTAGGGGGAAATATATTAGAGATAGGATGTGGCGAAGGTGTTTTCTTTTATAATGCATCAGGAGTTAATTACTCTTTTTATGAAGGGATAGATTTATCGGAAGTAGCTATTAAAAGGATTAAGAAAACAGAGAAAAGTTTCTTTTCAGGCGCTGATATGGAAAAATATGTGCCGGCAAACGGTCCTTTTACAATAATAGTCCTCAATGAAGTGCTGTATTATAGCAAAAACCCGGTTGGATTATTGAAAAGATACAATCAATATATGGCAAAAGATGGTGTTTTTCTTGTTGGGATGTTCGATACAGAGAAAAGCACAACTATTTGGCTTGATGTAAGCAAGGAATTCTACGAATTGGATTCTGTAAAAGTTCATCAGGATTCAAAAGTCTGGAATTATAAAATTCTAAAATTGAATCAGATGAGTAATGAATAAAAGATATGAAATAACCACCTTTTTAATAAAACACTAACCATAAAAGATATACGATCAATCTGATTTTCCCGCGCTAACCTTTCTGAATCAATTAATTACAGAATAGAAAAAAGCAATAGTTAGTATTTGTATGGACTTTGTGCCCTCATGAAAAAAATCAAAGTTAACTTAACCTGCGACATTTAAACTTAATCAGAAACAACCAATGGAAAAAGTTTGCCTCGACTGCGGAGAAGCCATCACTGGAAGAATAGATAAAAAATTCTGTTCGGATATGTGCCGCAACAACTACAACAACCGGCTGAACAGCGAAACCACGAATTACGTGCGGAACATCAACAATATCCTGCGCAAAAACCGGCGAATTCTGATGGAACTTATTCCACCCGAGGGTAAAACAAACCTGCACAAAGATAAACTGGCGAACAAAGGATTTAACTTCAACTATATCACCCATTTGTACACAACACAAAAAGGTAGTATGTACCGGTTTGTATACGAATACGGGTACCTGCCACTCGACAATGATTTTTATATGCTGGTGATCAGGGAGCAGAAAGTATAATGTGAATGGATTAATACTGATCACAAGTGAATTGCATTGATGAATTTGAAGTTTGTTTATGCTACACTGCCAAAGATTCCTGAAAATACTTCCTGAAAAATTTCTCCTACCTTTGCCGCCCAATCTATAAACTTGATAAACCTCAATAAGATATTAATAATCAGGATGAGTTCCATAGGGGATATTATCCTTACTACCGCTTTGATACGGTGTGTGAGGAGCAAATTTCCTGAGGCTCAGATTGATTTCCTGGTGAAGAAACAATTTTATGAAGTCGTTCAGTACAATCCCTGTTTAAGCAATATCCTGATTTTCGAAAAAGGAAAGAAATTAAAGGAGCTCAGGCAACAAATCAAACAGGAAAAATACGATTGGATCATTGATATCCATCAAAATATCAGGAGCTTATATCTCAAAACCGGTTTGAATATTCCCCTGAAAACCGGTTTTAGTAAAAAATTATTCCAGCGCAGTTTATTGGTCAACCTGGGTATTAATTTATACCGGGAGGCTAAACCTGTTGTGCTCCGGTACTTTGAATCGGTTGAAAAACAAGGCGTTACATACGATAATGCCGGCACCGAAGTATTTGTTCCAACCGAAATGGTTGAAGCGATGAAGCAGAAGCTGCTTCAAAGTGGGTATACATCGGATAAAAACCTGTTTGTGATAAGCCCGGGAGCCAGTTTTACTAATAAACGCTGGTTACCTGAAGGTTTTTCTAACGTTGCCGGGAACCTGATTGCAGAAAAAAACGGGTGGATTGCATTTATAGGTGGCAAAAATGATGTAATGCTGTGTAGCGAAATTCAAAAAATGATCGATGCCGAAACGGCAAATTTTGCCGGCGAGTTCAGTTTACTGGATTCGGCTGCATTGCTTTCGTTGTGCACGGCTTTTATCGGCAACGACTCAGGAATGCTGCACCTGGCGCAGGCTTTTAAAAAACCGGTTGTTGGTATTTACGGTCCTACTGTAAAAGAATTAGGATATTTCCCTATGGAAGTAAACAGCGTGGTTGTGGAGAAACCTGTTTCTTGCCGACCCTGTACGCATATGGGATTGGATCATTGTCCGAAAAAACATTTTCACTGCATGAATACAATAGATAGCGCTGATGTAATCGAGGCTGTTAATACCCTGCTTCCCGATTAAACTGCTTCCACACCATCAATTTCAAATTTTTCCACTTCCTTTACTTCTCCCGGCAATAAATCGCCAAGTTGCACTGATCCAATCCGGACTCTTACCAGTCTCAGAGTGGGAAAACCTGCGGCGGCAGTCATTTTCCGCACTTGGCGGTTTTTACCTTCAGTGATAATAATCGAAATCCAGCTGGTTGGACCGTGGCGATCATCCCTTATTTTTCTGGACCGGGGAGCAAAACCGGGATCTTTTCCCAGCAAGCCAACTTTGCATGGCATAGTACGGTATTTCACATCACGGATACCAATTTCAACGCCTTGCTGTAACTGTTCGATGGCTTCGTCTCCTATCAGTCCGTCAACCTGTGCGTAATATTCTTTTTCGATTTTACGGCCACGGATATATTCGCTTACCCGGCCATCGGTGGTAAGCAGCAGCAAACCCTCACTTTGTTCATCAAGACGGCCAATAGCCATGGTGCCTTCAGGGAAATCATATAATGTACCCACAAGTTTTTTCCGGGGTAATTCGCATACAAACTGGCACAGGTAGCCAAAAGGTTTATGGTGTATGAAGTGACGGTGTTCGGTCATTTGAAATTTTGCAGCTATTAAATGTGTTTTTTTTGAGTCTTATTTCGGACTTCCATGAATTAATTTAATAAAAGAAAGGGAGTTAATTTGCTTAAAATGTGCTGCCTGTGCGGATAAAAAAGTTTTAAGGGTAACTTCCGACTCCCGTCTTCCGACTCCCGACTTCCGACATCTTAATATGACCACTGAATCAGCAGCACCATTACTTCCTTTTTTTACGAAAAAAGTCTTTCATAAGCTCTCCGCATTCATCAGCCAGCACGCCAGCCGTCACTTTTGTGCGGGGATGCAGAATAGAAGAACTCAGCAGCGAATAACCGCGTTTTATATCAGAGGCTCCATAAACGACACGGCCAATTTGCGCCCAGAACGAGGCTCCCGCACACATTACGCAAGGTTCAATAGTAACATACAAAGTGCAGCCATCGAGATACTTACCTCCCATGAAGCCGGAAGCTGAAGTATAAGCCTGCATTTCGGCGTGGGCCGTAACATCGTTCAGTTGCTCGGTAAGGTTGTGCGCCCTTGCAATAATGCGATTTTCGCAAACGATGACTGCTCCAATGGGCACCTCATCTTTGCTTAATGCTTTGCGGGCTTCTTTTAACGCCTCCCGCATAAACGATTCGTCGGAGAAAACTGTAAATTCCATGCTTCTGGTTTTGCCTGGCAAAAGTACAGGTTTTCGGCCAGCTGCCTGCAGCCAGGACAAAATGAACCTGGCTTGCAATCTTTGCTGCTATATAAAAGAAAACCAGCAAGTCATTTGTGCCGATCGCCGAACATTGTCTTGCAGCTAAAGAAATTGATTTAAATGTAATACTGATTTTCCCCTGGTTCAAATTACATCTTATTCTTTTTGAGATATTTAAACGTATCAATAAAAAGACTACCTTTGCCGCAATTAATGACATTCGCATTATAAGATACGTGAACGGGGTTTTCCCCTATGAATTTTGCCTCAACATTTCAATGATTTGCGGCAATTACTTTGGGAATCTAAAGCATTTCCAACTTCCAACGATACAACCTTTACTTTGCGATAAAAACTCTGAGAGCATTTGTCTGCTCCGATTTTTACATACACTACTAAATTAAAACATGCAATTCGAATCATTAAACATTATTGAACCTATTTTAAAAGCACTTCAAGAAGAAGGTTACTCAATTCCAACGCCTATTCAGGCTCAAACAATTCCCATTATTTTAAAAGGCACCGACCTGCTAGGCTGTGCCCAGACAGGAACCGGGAAAACGGCTGCTTTTGCCATCCCAATCCTGCAATTGCTGAGTGCTAATAAAGTTTTCGACAGAAAAAGAAAAATAAGAAGCCTCATTGTAACCCCAACCCGCGAGTTGGCTATTCAAATCGGCGAAAGTTTTAACGCCTATGGCCGCCATACCGGCTTAACAAACACCGTGATTTTTGGCGGTGTGAATCAAAACCCGCAAACGGCGGTATTGCTCCGCGGTGTGGATATAGTGATAGCTACACCGGGCCGCTTGTTAGACCTTCTTAACCAGGGTTTTTTGAACCTCCGCGACGTGGAAATACTGGTGCTGGATGAAGCTGACCGCATGCTGGACATGGGTTTTATTCACGATGTGAAGAAAATAATTGCATTGCTACCCAGAAAAAAACAATCCCTTTTCTTTTCGGCAACCATGCCGGCTGAAATTGTAAAACTTGCCGGCACTATACTTCACAACCCTTCGGAAGTTTCGGTAACCCCGGTTTCGTCGACCGTCGATATCATAAAGCAGTTCGTGTACTTTGTAGATAAAGGGAATAAAAATGCATTGCTGGTCGAAATATTAAAAGACCAGAACATTAAAACCGCTCTTGTTTTTACCCGGACCAAGCATGGCGCTGATAAAGTCGTTAAAATCCTGTTAAAACATAACATAAGCGCGGAGGCAATACATGGAAACAAGGCCCAGAACGCCCGTCAGCGTGCATTGACAAATTTCAAAGAGCAAACAACCCGTGTTTTGGTGGCTACTGATATTGCCGCCCGCGGTATT
>CAIXAQ010000420.1 GCA_903917425.1 uncultured Bacteroidales bacterium | reverse complement strand
TGGCACAAACAGAAGCAACATGGAATCAATGGATAGATGTTCCGCAAAAAAGTCAATCCATTTTGCAGGCTTCGGTTGCTATGACCCGCAGTATGGCAGGAAAAATAAAGAGTTTTCTTTATAAAGATGAAGCAATTTATGTATACTACCTGCTCGAAAACGGGGATATCCGTATGTACCGGATTGTGCCAAAAAATGCTGCGTATGGTCTGTGGATCAATCCTTTAATCATAAACCCAGAGTACAAACGAGTAGAACCTTCGGAGCAGAAAATCATGTTCCGTTGTTCCAATACGGCTATGATGAAATCGGAAATTAAGATTGAGTGGAACCAGGTTTCTTTTACACAACCTCATCCGATTTACAGTGGGCAAAAGCAGCTTATCAATCCGGTGTATTCCTTTTTCGGTATTACTGATTTGTCACCTAAAGAGTACCTGTTCTGTAGCAACGATAGTCTGGAATCTAAAAATCCAAACTGGTCGCAACCGGATGAAACAAAGATTATTTTAAATGGAAGCAACCGGATGTTACAATTAGGTCCAGGCGATTATTCTGTTTCTTTCGGGTATTCGCTCGATTCGCTCAATCCCCCTGAAGGCAATCAGGAACTTGTAGTAAGGGCTGGTATATGGGCCAAAGCACGAACCGCGATACAATCAGTTTTGGTTATTTCTGTTGAAAAAAACGGGAAATCACTTCTTTGGAAGGGGGTCGATATGAATGAGTTTCTTCACGATAAAAATGCGATGAATTACGTTACAAACTATTCAATCCTTGACAAAGAATTACTTCAGCAAAAAGGGTTAATCCTGAAGGTTTATGCCTGGAATACAGGCAAAGAACCGGTATTGCTGGATGATCTATCGGTACGGATTGAGGCAAGGTAGTTTCTGGATAAATCGAAGGAGTATCCTAAACCAAGCAAAGGCCCTGCTCCAACTTTTCCTTTTATTTTGCCGGGATGCTATCAAAAATAGCTGTTTTCTACCTTCACCCCTGAGTCCTGATTTCACAAAAATTACTACCTTTGCACCCCTGCTTCGAGCAGGTAGTAATATCAATTTCCCATAATACTGGAATAAAATGTTTGAAAGTCTAAGCGACAGGCTCGACAGAGCGTTTAAACTGCTGAAAGGTCACGGTTATATCACTGAAATCAATGTAGCCGAAACGCTCAAAGATGTCCGGAAAGCCTTACTTGATGCCGATGTTAGTTATAAAGTAGCCAAGGAATTTACTGACACGGTAAAATCCAAAGCCTTGGGACAGAATGTATTGACCTCGGTTTCGCCGGGACAATTAATGGTTAAAATTGTTCACGATGAACTTGCCGAACTTATGGGCGGCGAAAAGGTGGAAATTAACCTTAAAGGCAGTCCGGCCATAATCCTGATGTCGGGTTTGCAGGGAAGCGGTAAAACCACTTTCGCCGCCAAACTGGCTAACTACCTGCATACAAAAAAAGGTAAAAATCCATTGTTGGTTGCTTGCGATATTTATCGTCCGGCTGCCATCGACCAGCTGAAAGTTCTTGGCGAACAGATTGGTATCCAGGTGTATGCTGAACCGGAGAATAAGGATGCCGTAAAAATAGCCCGCAACGCGCTAAATTTCGCGAAGGATCGTGGTTTCAATGTAGTTATCATTGATACGGCCGGTCGCCTGGCGATTGACGAAATGATGATGAACGAAATTTCATCGCTCAAATCGGCAGTAAATCCTCATGAAACACTTTTCGTGGTTGATTCAATGACGGGCCAGGATGCGGTAAATACGGCTAAAGCGTTTAACGACAAGCTCAACTTTGATGGTGTTATCCTTACCAAACTCGATGGCGATACACGTGGAGGTGCTGCACTGACCATTCGTTCGGTTGTTAACAAGCCTATCAAGTTCGTCGGTATTGGCGAGAAGATGGATGCGATTGACATGTTCTATCCTGAGCGTATGGCCGATCGTATTCTGGGTATGGGTGATGTTGTATCACTCGTTGAGCGGGCACAGGAACAATATGATGAAGAATCGGCCCGGAAACTGCAGAAAAAACTTGCAAACGACCAGTTTAACTTCAACGATTTTGTTGATCAGATCAGGCAGATCAAGAAAATGGGAAACGTCAAAGACCTGATGAGCATGATTCCGGGAATGGGCAAAGCAATGAAAGACATTGACATTGATGAAAATGCATTCAAAGGTATTGAAGCCATTATTCAGTCGATGACGCCCCTCGAAAGAGAAAACCCCTCTGTTCTAAACGGAAGCCGGCGTAAACGCATTGCGCAGGGTAGCGGAAGTGATATACAGGAAGTGAACCGACTGATCAAACAATTCGACGATACACGTAAAATGATGAAAATGCTGACCACCGGCGGTGCCCAGAAAATGGCGCAGCAGATGAAGAATGCGAAGAGGAGATAGGAGATAGGAGTTATGAGATATGAGTGATTTGAAGCGATTTTCTGAAACAGATAACTAACCAAAACATCAAAAAATCATTACTTATCTGTAACCATCAACAAATTAACGCATTAGCACATTTTCAAATTAACGCATTAGCACATTATCAAATTATCGAATTAGCACATTAGCAAATTATCAAATTAGCACATTAGCACATTATCAAATTAGCACATTAATAAATTAATCACAATGCAAATCATCGACGGCAAACAGATAGCATCCGAAATTAAAATGGAAATTGCAGCTAAAAGTGCAGCTATCATCGATAAAGGCGATCGTCCTCCTCACCTGGTTGCTGTTTTGGTTGGCGAAGACGCTGCCAGTCAGACATATGTATCCAGTAAAGAACGTGCCTGCAAAGAAGTTGGATTTACATCAACTATTTACAGACTGGAAGCCGATATTCGCGAGGAAAAATTGCTCGAAATCATCGATTTTCTGAACAAGGATGATGAAGTTGATGGTTTTATTGTTCAACTGCCGTTGCCTGAGCAAATTAATGTTCAAAAAGTGATCCGCAGCATTAATCCTTCGAAAGACGTGGATGGTTTTCACCCCGTCAGCCTCGGGCGCACCATGCTTGGCGAGCCTACATTTTTACCCGCCACCCCCTATGGAATCATGCAATTACTCGAACGCAGCCATATCGAAACCAGCGGCAAGCATTGCGTGGTTTTGGGAAGGAGTAATATTGTAGGTACACCTATAAGTGTAATGCTTTCGCGAAAAGCCTACCCGGGAAATTGTACGGTAACACTCTGTCATACAGGAACTAAAAACCTGAAAGAAATTGCTAAGACTGCTGACATTCTGATCGCAGCTATGGGACAACCGCATTTTGTGACTGCCGACATGGTGAAAGAAGGTGCAGTTGTAATCGATGTAGGCATTCACCGCATGGAAGATAACAGCGAAAAGGGATACCATATTATTGGCGACGTAAAGTTTGATGAAGTTGCACCAAAATGTTCCTTTATCACTCCTGTGCCGGGAGGAGTTGGTCCAATGACTATCGTTTCCCTGCTGATAAATACATTTAAGGCGTATAATGGGGAAATAGAAAAATAGAGAAATAGAAAATAGGAAAATAGTTAAAACCATTTTCTATTTACGATTTTCCATTAACCATTTTCCCTTAACCATTTTCCATTAACTATTTTCCATTAACTCATAAAACAGCCAATTGAAAACAGATCCGACACAACAAGGCAGATTACTTCCTTTAATGGAAGACTTCTACACCATACAGGGTGAAGGCTTTCATACCGGGAAAGCTGCCTATTTCCTGCGGGTTGGTGGTTGCGACGTGGGCTGTTACTGGTGTGATGTTAAAGAATCATGGAATCCGAAACTTCATCCGCTCACCGATACCGGAGAAATAGTTGATCGGGTTTTAGGGAATCCTGCAGCTACTGTGGTTGTTACCGGTGGAGAACCTTTAATGTACAACCTCGACTATTTGTGCCAAAGCCTTAAAAGTAATGGCCTCCAGGTTCATCTCGAAACCTCGGGATCACACCCTTTCAGCGGCTCGTTCGACTGGATTTGTCTCTCTCCTAAAAGAAAGAGTCCTCCAAAACCAGAGATTTTCACGAAAGCAAACGAGTTAAAAGTGATTGTTTTCGATGATACGGATTTCGATTGGGCTGAAGAAAACGCATTAAAAGTCAACCCTGAGTGTTACCTCTGCCTTCAACCCGAATGGAGCCGGATGGAAACCGTTTTACCCGGCATTATCGACTATGTTTTGAAAAATCCTCGCTGGCATATTTCATTGCAGGCACATAAATTCATGCATATTCCATAGTTGGATAGTTTTACTTTAATGCTATCCGCAATTTCATCTATTCCTGGAACTTGTTTATATTAGCGGTTCAATAAATTGAATTATGAAATCACCCAGTTTACCACTTGCTTTCATACTTTTCTTCGCGATACATATTTCGCTATTTGCACAGCAGGCTGTAAAATCGCGGGCCGACAAGCAATTCGAGAGAGGTGTTCAGATGTATAACCGGCACGAATTTGCCAATGCCTTACGTACTTTCGACGAATTACTAGCTGATGATCCTGATTATGCTAAAGCCTGGCTGTTGAAGGCTGATATTTATTATGACAAGGAGGACTTTTCGACCGCAATTAGCTGTTATGAAAAAGCTGTTAAGATCGATTCAGCTGTTTTTCCCCCGGCATATTATATCATGGCGAATTTATATTTTGATATGGAAAAATATGAGGAAGCAAAAACCAACTACCTGAAATACCTCACTTTTAATCCGAAAATACAGGCTGAACTTAAGCGTACCAGCGATAATTTGTCCTTATGCGACTTCAGGCTTTCGCTGATAAAAAATCCTGTTCCTTTCAACCCGGTGAATATAGGACCCAACGTAAATTCCTCAGGTTACGATTACATTAATGCCCTGAGCCTCGACGAAAGTCAGCTCTTTTTTACACGCAAAGGTGCTGATCCGAAAAGCGATGAGAGTTTTTTTCGATCCATTTCGGCACGTTCGTCTAAAGGGCAGCTAAACTGGAGTCCTGCAATTGAAATAGGAGCACCCATAAATACACCGGGGAACGAAGGTGCCCTTTGTGTGTCGCCTGATGGTATGACTATTATTATCACATGTTGCAGCCGCCACGATTCGTATGGAAGTTGCGATCTGTATGCTGCACATAAAATCGGAAATAATTGGTCAGAACCTCAAAACCTGGGTGAACTTGTAAACTCGGAATCCTGGGAATCACAACCTTCTCTTGCCTCCGACGGGCGTACTTTGTATTTTGTTTCTGCGCGCCGTAAAGGTTTTGGCGGATCTGATATCTACAAAAGCACCCTGCAGGAAGATGGGAGCTGGGGCGCACCTGTTAACCTCGGAGATCAAATAAATACCGGTTCCGACGAAATGGCACCATTTATTCATCCGGATGGCCGGACTCTGTATTTTTCTTCCAAAGGACACCCGGGCATGGGTGGTGCCGATCTCTTTGTTTCGCGCCTCGACACCAAAGGCAACTGGTCGAAACCAGAAAACATTGGCTATCCTGTAAATACCAGCAAAGATGAAATTAACATGATAATCAATGCAAAAGGTACCGAGGCATTTATTTCGGCTGAAAGGGAAGATGGTTATGGCAAAATTGATATTTACCTCTTTGAATTGGCACAACAATCCCGGCCAGCTTCCGTATCGTATGTGCAAGGAAAAGTTTACGATAAAAATACGCTAATTCCTTTGTCTGCCACTTTTGAACTCATTGATATGCAAAGCAATGCAATTGTAGTAAATTCTTCATCCGATCCGGTTTCGGGAGAATTTGTCATGACTTTGCCCGTGGATAAAGAGTACGCATTGAATGTATCACGGAATGGCTACCTGTTTTATTCCACGAATTTCAGTCTGAAAAGTCTGACTAAAACGGATAGTTCTGTAAAACTGGATATTCCCATGCAGGCAGTTGCGGTAGGCGAAAAGGTTGTATTAAACAATATTTTCTTCGACACTGATAAAAGTGAATTACTCCCGGATTCCAAATCGGAACTCGACAAATTAATTTCATTCCTTACCAAAAACATAGCCATGCAGATCGAAATTGGCGGACATACGGATAATGAAGGAAGCGATGCACATAACCTCGTTCTTTCTCAAAACAGGGCAAAATCTGTGTACGACTACTTGATCACCAATGGAATAGAATCAAAAAGGCTGATGTATAAAGGCTACGGTAAAACAATACCTGTTGCCAGCAACGAAACACCCGAAGGCCGCGCCAAAAACCGCAGAACTGAATTTAAGGTGCTGAGTAAATAAGGCATTTTGTTCCTGGATGCAGGTTACTTGTTACTGGTTCCTGATTACTTGCTGGTTCCAAGTTCCAGGTTCCAGGTTCCAGGTTCCAAGTTCCAGGTTCCAGGTTCCTTGTTTCAGGTTCCAGTTTCCAGTTTCCAGTTTCCAGTCTCCAGTTTCCCTTCCCGAAATCCGCAATCCACAATCCGCAATCCGAAATCCCTTTTATTTGGCAGTCCAGAAACAACGTTGGGGCGAAACTATTTTTTCTTCGGTTTTCAATTTTGTCATGGCTTTATCCACCGCTTTCCTGTCGAGGCCTGTTTTATCAACAATCTGACCGGCACTTAATGGTTTTTCACTCTGCTTCAGGGTTTCTAAAATTTGATCTTCCGTATTCATAATCAATGAGTTTATAGATTAATTGGTAAATTCTTCGCGTACAAAGTTACCAAAGATGAACTGGTAATCAGCAAAAGAAAACAACGAATTTTTGAAATGGGATGCATTAAGCTATAGAAAGCCTGATATAAGTTTTATAAACCTTGATTTCAATAATAAAATCTCCTTTTTGATACAATTTGATCAGATAGCGCCTATTTCAATCAGTTGCACAATGCGCTCAATATCAGCATCGGTTCCCTGGGGATCGTATTTCACTTTCAAGTCGTAACCGAATAAACGCGCGAACGACTGATAGAAAAAGGCCCTGAACTTTCCCCTGAAATCTTTAACAATATCATAAGAACAGTTACTTGTCTGCCTGTCAATTAATTTCAATAAAATTTTCCCTTGCGAAATGGTCAGGTCTTTCAATTCATTGCCAAATTGAGCCTGAAGCTCCTCCTCCGCTTTTTTCATCATCTCTTTTTTTTCTCTCTCGCTGCTGATACCGGCCATTTTGAGGTTGTATTCATTAAATTTAATTCCGGCAAGCCTGGCATAAGGATACGCTTTTTTAACATTACGAACCAGGCGTTCCCACTGCCTGGCATCGGCTGAATTCCTGAACGATTTATTCCCCGTAACCTCAACCCCACTAAAGAAAATAACAGGAATCGTGTCCTTTTTAACCACATAGGCCGGACATTGATAACCAAGTGAATCGTGCGGATTAAGAATAACCTGCGAAGAAACCAGGAAAGGTACAAACGCCAGCAAGCCTACCAGGATGAACCTCATAACACAGGTTTTTATTGAAAGGATTCAATAATTATGCCATTTATATATCACCAGCAATCTCATATTACGAGGGGGAACTGAAATTTATTTTGGCATCACAAAAAGAAAGGCTATGCAACTTTAAGTCTGGCAATATTAGTTTTACCCAGCTTTTCTGCTGCATAATCGCGGTCGATGATGAGTTCCGAATGTTTGCCCTGCGAAGGGATTTCGAACATGGCATCGGTTAGAATGGCTTCCAGGATGGATCGTAAACCACGTGCACCCGTGCGAAATTCCAATGCTTTATCAACTATAAACTCATATACATCATCCGTAAATATTAACTCCACGTTATCCATTTCGAACAAACGGACAAACTGTTTGATCAGTGCGTTTTGCGGTTCGGTAAGGATACGGATGAGCACTTCGCGGCTTAAAGGATTCAGATAAGTAACTACCGGGAAACGGCCAACCAGTTCGGGTATCAGTCCATAACTCTTTAAATCCTGGGGAGCCACGTATTGCAAGAGGTTATGACGATCAATCACATCTTTTTCGCGATCGTTCGAATACCCTATGGTATTGGTTTGCATGCGAGCGGCAATTTTTTTATCGATGCCATCGAAAGCACCACCCGAAATAAACAGGATATTACGGGTGTTTACCAGTATCATTTTCTGCTCGGGATGCTTACGCCCGCCTTGT
>CAIXAQ010000419.1 GCA_903917425.1 uncultured Bacteroidales bacterium | reverse complement strand
GTATTATCAGCGCCGCTGGATCCTCTTCCGGCATATCCTTCAAACTTCTTATTCCCCAAATTATACTTATCACCCGGACCATCACATGCTGTAAAGCCCCAGCAAAGCGAATCGTAACCTATCCATTTTTTAGGGTTCTCAATGGCATATTCACGCTGAACGTAGGTTGCACGACGGGAATTTTCGAAGTAATCGATGCCTTTTCCTTTCATGTATTTATCAGCCAGGCCGCGATAATCGATAAATGCCTGCGAAAACTGGTGGCCAAACAGTGGAGGAAAAGCCACATGCGAGAGCCCTTTATAAGGAGTTTTCCACTCATAGGTTGATAACCACGAATCATAACTCTTCTCAACATCTTTCATCCCGGTTCCGGCAGCCAGAACATAAAGGAACAGCCCTTCATTATACCCGCTCCATCCATGATTAAGCAATCCGTTTTCGGGTGACCAGGCCATGGATATGCAGTTTGGATGTTTGGCTGTTGCCGACATCTGCATGAAACTCCAATCCATTCTGCCAAGTAACATTGCCGAAAGCTCACGGATCTGTTTTTCGGATTCATTGTCCAAGTTGTAATAATTCCTGGCAAACAATATGCCCATCATCAATATGCCTGTATCAATGCTTGAAAGTTCGCATTTCCATTCGCGTGTACCCGAATTCATCTTGAGGAAATGGTAATAGAATCCTTTATATCCTGTTGCATTGGTATCCGTACTTTGAACTGAATTGGCGAAGAATTTCAGCATATTGAGTGTAATTTCTGAGGCTTGCTTACGCGAAATCCAGTTTCTTTCGACACCGATTGCGAAACAAGGAATTCCAAAACCGGTTGATGCTATACTGGCAGGTGCCCAACCGGCAGCGCGGTCTTTAACAATACCCCATTCGGGATGATGTTCGTTTAAAAAGAAAAGAAAAGTTTTGTACTGTATGGAATCGAGCATGGCAACTTCCGAGGAAGTTAAAGTGTAATTAATTTTCCCGTGCGATTTGAAGCCATGATTCTGTGCCTGTGCAAAACACGAAACAGCTATAATTAGCAGTGTGATAAACAGTTTGGCAAACATTTTGCGGTTTTTCATTTTCATTTTCGTTTTTGCTGATTGAAGGAAATAAAATTTTCCAACATGCTGTGAAGGAGTTTTTTAACCAATTAACCTGGATTTATTCAAAAGCTAAAGCCAAGCTATACAAGCACTTATATTGTGATTCTATTTCATGAAAGAAAACTTATAGGTTTCATTTTTCTTTTTATCTGTTTTATAAATAAAAGCCCTGGTTACACAAACATTTGCACCCAACGATTCTTCCCTTTTTTCTCCTTTTACTACAACTTTTACAGTATGTTTCCCTGGTTTTAGCTCAAATACATGCCAGATACAAATGTCGAGAGGTTCCTGCTTGCAGTAGTTATAATATGTATCAATTGATTGATGCAGTTTGCCATCTACATAAAAATCGGCCTTGCCACCATACTTGTAGAGGTTTCCGTAAAGTGCTATTCCTGAGCCTTCAAATGTGAATTCCAATTTGTCGCCAAATTTACTGGCATACATGGATTGATCAATCGGGGCATGATCTTTTTCCCAATGCGGGACTAGCCATACTTGCCAATTCCCTTTGTAATTCCACTTTTCTTTCGAAAAAGCAGACACTACGGTATCGAACACAACATTAGGGAACGAAACTTCGAGTTTTTTGGGCTTAATGCTTTGAACCGGGATTTCGATTTCTTCGCCTGAAATAGCTCCACCGTTCAACTTAATGAATTTTAAGGCATAATTATATGTGCTTTCCACCATGGTTTTAAAAGTATAAGTGGTGTGCGAGAATGCCGAATCTTCAATTTTCCTGATCTGATTTGTCATTTCTTCAGGTAAATTTTTATACCCTTTTACAACCCCAAGAACAGCCATGGCATTTGCAGGATTGCAATCGGAATCTTGTCCGCAACGTGTCGAAATGTCTATAGTCTTCAACACATCGCCATCGCCATATAGCAACCCCATCACTATATAAGCACCATTTAAGGTAGCATCGAAATTGAAATCTATTCCTGCCCCGCTTATGTCAATTTCGCTCCATTTGTCATCTAATTCCTTCCAGGCCGCTTTCCAATTATCAGGATATTGTTTATGAAGCAACAATACATCGGTGATAATTTTCGAATAGTTGCTTTCTTTAGGGATGGCTGTGAGGCCGGATTCAACTATCTTCTCAATATTACTTTCGAAAAATGCGGCACTTTCCATAGCCGAAACAAAAGTCCCACCGTAAACGCCGTCGCCATAATTCATTATATGACCTATTTTATCGGAAATATTGATGGAATTCTGGATCATTCCGGGGTTCATAAACCCAATAAAATCCGACTCAATCTGGAAGTCGATATCATCGGCCCTGTAATTGTATTCCGGGCTGCCCGATAAAGGCGCATAAATGCCATTGTAGTAGTTCTTTCGGGCCTGCAAATTTGCGGCCCACATCGTAAAGCCGGCAGTTGCAATCACTTCCTGAACATTTTTAGCCGGCACATCAATCCCATTCTTATCCATTGCCATTATAAAGGCAAGTTGCACATAAAGGTCATCCTGTGTATTGCTGCCGGCAAGGTCAGCAGGTGTCCATTTTATAGGTGAGTCATTAATAGCCTTCCGGAAAACATACTCTGTTGGAGCGCCATATGTTACACCAATCATTTTACCTGCCCAGCCTCCGGAAATTTTATCTTTAAGGTCTTTGGCAGTTATAGTTTTAAATTCAGCCGGTTTAGTTTGGCTAAATCCAATATTTATTGAAACAACAAGACTGAAGATTGCCAATGCTAACTTTTCCATTTCCTTCCTTTTTGATCACTGTATTTATCTGTCGAGAACTATTTGATTGATAATTTAATAAGGTGTTTAAATTTTTTTTTACTTACCGACCAGGTAGATCAAATACAAAGAGGTACAACTTTAGGCACTTCAGGCAATCTAGGCACTTTAAGTACTCTAAAACAGTAAAGCTTTTTAGATTGGAGGTTACTTTATCCTCATTTATTTGTAACTGAAACCTAATTTTGTAAGCCCGGTTTTTACCTCCGGTGCCGTCATAAATAAATCCCAAATCAAACCAGTCCTGTAATTTTCAATCATTACAACCTCAGGTCCCTGGTCAATAGCAATGTATGAACTTGCCCACCAATTGGCACCAGTATCAAAGGCATCGTAAAACCCGTATTGCCCCCATAATCGATTACCTACTATATAATAAAAATACCGAATGGCATTCATTGATTCTTCGGGGGTGTACGGAAGTGAGGAAACAGCAGCGGTAGGTGAAATAGTTCCCCTGTCGTTGGTAGGCTCGTTAACACCGTAGCCGGTCGGGATATCGCTTGCCGTCAGCCCCCAGCAGTAAGCATTATAATTTATGTACTTATGAGGATTCGTGACGCAATGTTTCCAATTGATCAGAGAATGATTCCGGTTTTGTGTCCAGTAATTTGCGTAAGCATCCGATAAGTTTCGTGGATCGAGGCCAAGGAAGGAATAATGGGCGAAAAACAGCGGTCCGCCATAATCGTATCCAACCGGTAACACATAACCATAAAAGGTTTTTCCGTTTTTTATAGCGCCGCTCCGTGCATATCCCTGGTGATAGGCTGCTGCCGGAATTGTATGAGTAGGGGAGGCCGCAGCCATTACATAGGTGATAAGTGTTTCGTTGTATCCCTGGAGCTGAAAATTCATATCCCAACCGTAATTGGGTGACCAGTGCCAATAGAGAACATTTTGTCCGCCACGGGTGTACCAGTCCCATTCAATGCCGTTATACAAGGCTGTAATCCTGTCAATCAGCAGTTTCTCCTCTGTTAATGAAGGATTCAGGTACTGGCGCATGGCTATCAGTCCTTGTGCCATGAAAGCTGTTTCTACCAAGTCGCCGCCGTTATCCTTCGTTCCAAATGGAATTACTTTGCCGGTATTTCCATCAATCCAATGCGACCAGGCTCCGTGAAAACGGTCGGCAGTTTCGAGAAAGGAAATAATTTTCGTTACTTGCGTAATGCCTTGTTCGCGGGTAATAAAACCACGTTGCATACCTACTATCAACGACATTACACCAAATCCTGAACCACCTGTGGTTACGGTGTTACCTGATGAATAACGTTCGCGGGCCATGCCGCTTTTCGGATGGGCATAATCGTAGAAATATTTAAAAGTCTGGCTTTGCACCAAAGTGAGTAATTCATCATCACTGATCAACGGGAACTTAAGTGTTGAATCCAGGGCGGTGAAAAACGAGTTTGAGAATCCGTTAAATGTATATCCGTTCTTTGCTTTTAGTTCTGAAGATACTGAAAAAGAATAAGTTGTATAGCCCGTTAATGATGCTGGATCGTGAAGTTGTACCGTATTGCCTCCATCGGCAATGGTAACATCAAATACGGGGTTACCGGAAAGAAGAAAATATGATTTGATATTG
>CAIXAQ010000418.1 GCA_903917425.1 uncultured Bacteroidales bacterium | reverse complement strand
TGTTTCTGCCTGTCTGTCAATAAAAATGTGAGTGATATGGCTACCATTCCGGGCAATACAGCAATAATAAAAAGCCATTTATATTGACCCGGATATAAGTTCAGGAAAATCAATGCTGCTAAGGGTCCTAAGGCTGCACCGGCAGTGTCGAGCGCGCGGTGAAAGCCAAATACTTTGCCTTTGTTCTCTTTGGTTGCCTCGTCGCTGAGCATGGCATCACGGGCGCCCGTGCGCACTCCTTTGCCTAACCTATCGAGTGTACGGGCAAAAAACACCCACAACGGAAACACAAACATAGCCATCAAAGGTTTTGAAATGGCACTCAGGGTATAACCCCAACGCACAAAAGGAACACGGCTTCCCAGTTTGTCCGAATAATTACCGAAATATCCCTTGCTTAACCCGGCCGTAGCCTCAGCCATTCCTTCCAGAATACCGATCAAAAGCACTGAAAACCCTATGGATTGCAAATAAACAGGCATCACCGGGTAAAGCATTTCGCTGGCTATATCCGTAAAAAAACTAACGAAAGAGACAATAAAAACTGTTCGTGTAAGGAAAGTACGCATTATACAATGATTCTACTGGTTAATTAAGGGTAAAAGTAAAAAAGCCTCCAGAATTGAAGGCTCTTTTTTTATTTTGAAAGAAATTTAGTTTTGACTATTTGCCAATCTTAATATCAACTCCTATGGCAACAAGCCAGTTTGATTTTGAATAGGTTTCAGTAACCGGAATCAGGTTAGTTCCAAGTTTATGGTTATAGGTCTTATCATCATCAGAATACATGGTATAAAGAGCACCCAGGTTCAATGCAACGGCAGGGGATATTTTGTACTGACCACCAAAAGCTGCAGTATTGGATGATAAACTGTAGCTAAGATCTGTTTGATAAGCCTTTGACACCCCGGTTTTAGCATTCAGGAAACCTGCACTCAACAAAAACTTTTCGGTAAAATTATATTCGAGACCTAAACCGAACTCATACAAATTGTTATCAATTACGGCGTCATTGGCTATATATTTCCCGGTCTCATCTTTTTTACCATAATCCGCTTTTTTGTCCCAATAATAGTTAAAGCTAAGTGAGGCAACTAACTTTTTAGTCACTGGGTACGAAACGCCAATTGCAAGCATTGCCGGCATATCGCTGCGCGATTGGGCACTATCAGGGAAAGCACCTGTCTGGTCAATTTTAGTTTCGTTTGTAAGAACGATTTTAGTGGCCAATTCGTATTTTATAGCAACTGTGAGTTTCTCAGCCAAGGTAAGGTTTGCACCAAATATCGGGGTATAACCGGTACCTTTCTGTACAGCATCTACTTCTTTATCGCCTGTACCTGCCGCTAAGCCTGTCATCTGGGCGGCACCGGCTTTTGCCTGTCCGGCAACAGTAGTATAAACTACCTGCGATGTTCCAATCGGAGTATTAGCTGGTTGTCCGGCAGCAACTAAAGCACCTTCGAACTGAGCTTTTTGAGTAGCATTAATTGCACCGGCAGCAAAAGCCTGGGCATAGGTATACGACCCCAAACCGGCAGCAACAAGGCTTCCAGCGCCATTTGCAGCACCGGTATATGAGTTAGCTACGCCTGTATAATAGGTTGCACGTTCAGTTCCAAAATCTTTTGCCTTTACAAACTGACCGGCATAAACCGTGTTTGCAATAGTCGGGTTGATTGAGATGTTCTTTATTGTTCCTTTATACGAATTATCTGCCGTCACCGTGCGGATACCAGCAAAAAGTGAAATGGATGGATTAATTTCGTAAGAAACACCAACTTGGTATCCGAGATAAACCGAAGAACCTTCGAAGTTGATATCAGTTGTGTAGTTTGTTACTCCAAAACCAGGGTCTGTAGCACTTTTACGACCAAGCATGGGCACCAAATCCGAAATTGGTATTTCGAACGAAGGCAAACCTGTAGCGTATGTGGCGCCACCACCTCCGCCAACCGGGTTAAAACCAAACGAAAAAGCCAGTTTGTCCATTTTATAAACCGCATATACTCCTGGAAAAACCATCGCTTTAACATCACCAACAAAGGTTGTTGGAGTTCCATTCAAATAAGGATAGTTGTTAACTACATCCTTGGTTTGAAAAATAGATTGATTGTTCAGGGAAAGGTGAAATCCGTTTCCCAATTTAGTTAATCCGGCAGGATTGAAGTAAACGGCATCAATTCCTAAGGAAGCATTCCGGGAGACCGTACGAGCATACCCAGCACTTTGGTTGGTGTTAGTCATAATTCCACCTGCCATGAGGCTTGAGCTTGCTAAGGCTGCTGAAATTGCAAGGAGTAATGATTTTTTCATTTTCGAGGTTTTGTTGATTAAATTAATTCCATTTTCAGTTTGAAGCAGCCAAAATATATAGTTTTTTCCATAATTCCAAATTAAATTGAATGTCAGGTTATTACAAAAATATATATCATCAACATATCCAATCACTTAGATGTGTTTTGACGGTGAATTATTTGTTAT
>CAIXAQ010000417.1 GCA_903917425.1 uncultured Bacteroidales bacterium | reverse complement strand
TAATTATAATTAAAAAAGGGAGAATTTTCTGCCTTAAAATTTACACTAGATTGAAACCTGTAAGGAATCAAATTTTAAGCTTATTTATATGAATAATTAAATTAAATGCTAGTTATTTCAATCAAAATCAGAACTTTAAGTGAATGAAGACAAGGATAAATTATGCCCTGTTTTTATCACATCCGGCAATGTTTATTTATATCAAAGCAAAGTATTCCCAATCTTTAACAATATCCGTAACAAAAACCACACAGGATAAATTATGAAATGCACATCATGTAATAAAGAAAACCCAGATAACCTAAAATTTTGCAATAATTGCGGCGCACCCTTTTCAGGTGATATGAAGAGATGCGAAAACGGTCATAACTTCGGAAGTCATGAGCCATATTGTCCTTACTGTCCGCCCCCGGGAGATGCCCCCACGCAGATGGCAAATCTTGGGACAGCAAATCCGGGAGACCTTAGCGATAGAACCATCATAGACGGTGCAGCACCAAAACTTCAGCAAGGTTCGCAGCCTGTGGGAATGAATGATAAGACTGTTATTACTAATGGTCAACCTGTATTTGTTCCGCAACACACCGGGGCAGGGAAGATAAGCAACAGACGATTGGTCGGGTGGTTAGTTACTTATGACATCTCTGAATATGGAACCGATTTTAGAATTTATGAGGGACGCACAAAACTCGGAAGAAATTCTGACAATGATATTGTGCTGAATCATACCGGCGTATCGGACAAGCATGCGCTTATGCTTTACCGCGACGGCAAATTCATAATTGATGATGAGCTTTCGACAAACGGAACTTATGTTAACCATAAATCAATAGATGAAAAAACCCAGCTTGTCAATGATGATGTTATAGGGATAGGTACAATTTCTCTAAAACTAAAAGTTATTTAATTAAGGAATTTAAAATGAAAAAATATTTAATTCTGTTTTTAGTTTTCTTGACTGCAGCAGTATATACACAGAGTTTTTCTGTCAGACATATCCGGACAAAAAGTGATTCGGTTATTGTCTCGGCGCTTCAGATATATGATAACAGCGATGAGCCTGTCACAGGTCTTCGTGACTCGAGTTTTTCAGTCAGCATTGATACGGCTATTGTGCGAAGGCTTTCGGCGACTACATACAAAGAAGCGGGTATCCCTATTGATGTCATGCTATGCGTTGATATCTCAAGCTCAATGAAAGGAAAACCTCTTGCCACAATGAAAAATGCTATCAATAAGTTTATTGATGAATTAAGAAATGATGACCGCTTAGCAATTATAGGGTTTGAAAATTCTGCAACTCTGATAACAGATTTTTCTTCAGATAAAAACTACTTAAGAGATAAGGTTAAATCACTTACTGTTTCCGGTAATCAAACTGCTCTGTTTTATGGAACATCAAAAGGGTTGGATGGATTAATCAGTAAGAAAGAACAAAACGGAAAAATCCTTTTACTGTTGGGTGACGGTAAAGATGAAGACCCTTCTAATTCCTATAAGGAAGAAGATGTAATTAAGAAAGCAAAAGATGAAGGCATTCCAATTTTCACTATTGGATACTCAAAAATTGACAAATCATACTTAAGAGTATTAGAGAATCTTTCAGAAAAAACAGGCGGCAGATTTTATAATTCCCCGAATGATGAAGATTTGGAAAAGCAGTACAAGAAATTGTTCAGACAGATAACCAATATTTATTTAATCAGGCATTACTCCCCAATTAAAGGTGACGAAAAAGAGCACAACATAACTATTGCAGTTAAATATTTAAGTACT
>CAIXAQ010000416.1 GCA_903917425.1 uncultured Bacteroidales bacterium | reverse complement strand
CTACACTGTACTCGTTCAGGGAGCAGGCGACAGCCTCTTCGCAAGGAGCTACACCATGTGCGGTAAGTTACAGGCCGATACCCTCCGGCACCATTACGAAGTGTATAAATATATTTATCCTTATCACAACGATACAACCATCGTTTCGGTGGATACCTTACTTGAAAACAAGAGTATCTTCAACCTCCAGACACTATATGATACAACCGGAGTATATCAGTATTTTGAGGAGGGCATCCGTGTAAATCACGAATATAAAATTATTGGTGATTCCGTTTTCTATATTACTGATTCACTTTATGTGAAAGATCATTATCACATTTTCTATTACATTCAAACTGATTTCGTGATGTATATCGGGACAAAATGTGGCGCAGTAGCTTACGAATCAGATACTTTGGTGAATAACAACCACAATTACCAAATAGTGAGTTCCGACACGGTATTTATTTCACGAACAATAATCGGATACCCGTTAGGGATTAACGAAACTGCTAAAATTACAGGAATCAGGCTCTATCCAAATCCGGCTTCTACTAATACTGCACTCGAATTCAGCAATTTACTAAAAGATGAAGGTCCGTTCCATATTAATTTGATAAATGCAATGGGGCAATCAGTTTGGAAAAAGGAGGTGGTGGCTGAAGAGAAACTGCAAATGAACCTGGATATTAAAAACTTAGAATCCGGATTTTATACTGTTGTTATCATAGGACGAAACAGCAGCGGTGAAGCTAGGCTAATAATCTCAAGGTAAGCTAAACATTTGATTAAAAGCATTATACAGAGTTATCGCTAAAATTAACAGTTAAATTAATCTAAAAACTCAACAAAATGATACTTTCGGCATGTGGATTAATTTGTGACGAATGCCCGTCTTATGGCAAAGAATGTGACGGGTGTAAAACTGTAAAAGGACAGACTTTCTGGGCCAAAGAAATGATGCCTGACCAGACTTGTCCTTTGTTTAATTGTTCGGTAAATACGAAAGGCCTGCAGAGTTGTGGCGGATGCCAGGAACTTCCCTGCCAGTTATTTCGCGAAATGAAAGATCCAAACAGTACCGACGAAGAGCATCAACTGTCATTAGTACAGAGAGTTGAACGACTGAAAATCAATTAAAATCACTGACTGTTTGTAGATTTCTTCTAAATAATAATACGGGATTTGCTGCCAAACGAAAATCAATTTTTCAAATCGGGTTTGGCATCGGGTATTTTTATTGCTTTTTTACGGGTAAAAAGCTCTTTGATCGTATTGAATTCTTTCCTGAAAACAATCCCAACTCCTTGCGTATAAGGAGAATAACCTGTAGAGTAATCGAGTGTGGTATTAGTCCGGTTAAAAGCCCTTGCCTTGAAACGGCCATCCTCGGTAATTGCAACCTCAACCTGCACATCACCAATAAACTGTGATGATTGATTTGCAAGGTTGGTTGTCTGGCCTACTGCTCCATTTATGGTGACCCTGTTGTCGAATAATTGTGTTGATAATGCCAGTTCCAGTTCCTGGGGCGAAAGTTGATCGCCTGGTCGGTAGTTTACCCCTATGTCAAAATCTTTTGAAATCTGTGAGAGCATTTTACTCAGTTGTGCACTGATAATTTCGTAGGATGAAATCCCCAGGGAAGCACTTGCCGCAGATATACCAGATGCAGAACTGAAAGTATTCAATACCAAAAGCGAAATCATCTGCTGATTCATTTCGAGGGCATTGCTGGTATCGATAATGCTAAAAACCGCTCGTCTAACTTCGTCGCTTGCATCAGGCAACTGAATGCCGAATTTTATATCAGGATTATACAGATTATTTGACAAGGAAATGAGACAGTTCACGTTAAGCCGGGTGGTTTTGGGCATACCTGCTATTTCGGGCAAGCCGGCCAGGGTAGTCTTTACTTTGTATACGGCCTGTAAATTGATATCGGATTCGAATGGACTGCCATTGAATGTAATGGAGCCCCCTTTTTGGATCTGAAAGTTTTTCTTCAGTATATTTTCAAAGTTAAACATAAAATCGCCGTTATCCATAATGTAATTTCCATACATCGAATATTCGCCGCGGGAATCGATTCCCATATTTATCAAGCCATCGCCCCGAACATCAATAGTTCCCATCTGGTAAGGCAGTATTATACCAATATTGGCATTACGGGTTACATCAAGGCCAAGTTGAAGCGCCAGCAGGGATGATTCTTCAGGAGGCTGAACCTTATCTGCTTCGATGGTATCGTGCTTCCGATACTGAATAAAATCATTTTCGGAGATACCGCGTGCGAAACTTATAGGAATAAACACGCTTGTTCCCTTGTCGGATCGCATATTGGCGGTAATAACCAGATCTTCGACCGGGCCTTTAATTGTTAAGTTTCCTGTTGCTTTCGCATGACCATAAAAAACTTCGTCCGCATTGTACGAGGTATTAAGAGCCGACAGTTTATCAGCCTTAACGGTTATGTCGAGTGCCCAATCGGAAAATGCTACGTGGTGCAGGTATCCTGTAGCAAGGCCTTTACTCATGGTTGAATCAGTAAGTTCTATGTCTTTGAACCACATTAAATCCTTATCGAAATTAAAGTCGCCGGTAAACGAATAGGATGTTCGCAGGTAATCTACAAGGAGTTCGGACCGCATCAGGTTAAGCTTTCCTTTGAGCACGGGATCCGAAAAATCTCCGGTCATGGTTACGGCACCTGAAGCATATCCGCGGATGCGCGACAGAGTTCCTGCAAGGAATGTTTCGATTGTGCGTAATTTCAAATTATCAACATCAACTTTCAGGTCGAAGTTCTCGTGTTTCCTTTCGGGATAAATGTTACCAACCACTTTTATCGGGTAATGAGTGCCCGCATTTCCAACATAAACAACGCGCATGTCGATCCCAATGAGTTTATGCTCACTATCCCAGGTACTTTTAATTTCGGCATCGCCGAGGCTTTCGTGGTTAAAACCCAAGCCGGCAATTTGCAAATCAGCCGAAACCCTTGGTATGGCATATAATTCTGAAACTCTGATTTTACCACTGAGATAACCATCCAGATCAATCCCAATTTGTGCAGTTAAAACGTCAGTTTGTGAAATATTGAAACCTTTCACATCAAGTGTCATTTGGCTCAGGGGATCATGCGAAACGATGCCGTTTAGAAAAATATGGTTTTCCTTATTG